>JBDRNK010000051.1:0-11218 GCA_043811105.1 Candidatus Uhrbacteria bacterium | reverse complement strand
AAGTCAATTTCATATTTCTGAAACAGAAAAGTACGCTCATGTTACTTTTTTTATGAACGGTACACGTGAAGATCCTTTTCCCGGTGAAGATCGAGCGATTATTCATTCACCACGAGTCGCCTCTTATGATGAAACTCCGGCGATGAGCACTAAGGAAGTGACTGATCGAGTGATTAAGGAAATGAAAGCTGGGAAGTATGATTTAACGATTTTGAATTTAGCCAATCCAGACATGGTCGGACACACTGGAAATTTGTCTGCGGCAATTAAGGCCATTGAAACTGCTGACGATTGTGTTAGCCGAATCATTGAGGCGACAAACGCTCGCGAGGGTTCAATGCTTATTACCGCTGATCACGGCAATGCAGAAGAAATGATTAATATCGCTACCGGCCAGGTTTCAAAAATTCATTCAACAAATCCGGTTCCTTTATGGTTGGTTGGAAAACAGTTTGAAGGTCAGTTGGCTCAGTCCGGAGAAGTGCCCGGAAATGATATGTCTTTGGTTCAACCGATCGGATTATTGGCTGACATTGCTCCAACGACCTTGAAGCTACTTGGGGTAGAACCACCAAAGGATATGTTTGGTACAGCGTTGTTTTAATATGCGGCACGGAATAGAAACAGATCCAACCTTAACAGAAACGAAGCACTTGCAAAAAACTTGGCAAGAGCTTATTTTGTTTTCTAAAGATGTTGATCCATCACATGAATTTATGTCATCTAAAGAAACTGTTAAATGGATGTATAAAACATTGATGCAAGATGTAAATACATTGGTTCAGGATTGGAAATTGTCTCCGGATCAGGAAGTAATTGATGGTATTAAGACAGAAAAAGATACTGAGATACGATCACAAAAAGAAATAGAATATATTTACGAAATACAAGCGCGACTTGATAGTTGGGCGCGCGGCTTTGATCATTCTGGTGAAAAAAGTACTAAATGGGACTCGTGGCCAAAACGTATGCAAGAGACAGGAGAGTACAACTGTGTAGGAGCAACCATGATCGGAATGAGTTTATTAGAACAGGCTGGAATAAAGAATTATTTTGGGTCACCTGCTGGACATGCTGTAAATATTGTCGAGTTATCAAACGGAAAGTTTTGGTATGTTGATCTAAGAAATTCAACACATAATATTCGGGAGATAGATCCAAAATTTAAAAAAGTTGGTCAAATAGATGTTATTGAAATAAATGATGATTTGATTGATTATCGATTAGTTGCTCTTTTAGATCATGAACAGGTTATTGGTGGAATACTTCACAATCTTGCAGCTATGGAAAACACAGCTACTCAAGAACCAGATTCAAATGAAAATGTAGAAGTACGTGAAGCAAAGGAAATGTTTGAACAGTCACCAGAAATTTTTAATGGTACAAGCTATGGTGATATTGCCGATGGTTTATTTCCTGAACATAAAGTGTTGCATGATAATGATGAAATAAGACAAGACTTTGAGCGAGTGCAAGATATCAGAGCCAAGCGATCAGAGACTATAAAGTTTTTTGAGACAATTACTCCGGCGGAGTACGTGGAGTTGATGAAAGAAGCTGGAGGCAAGACTGATGCAATTGAGGCATTTTTTATTGAGGACGATGATAGTATATTGTCTGAATGTGGTCAGGGTTTGAAAATGTTTCTTAAAGATTGTGCTCGCAGTTATGCTGAACTGAAAATAAAAGATCATCCTGAGTATGAACGTGAAGTAGGTCGTTTGATGCGAAAGATAAGTCAAGAGACAAAATAACGTATGTCAGAATATTATAAACGACTTTACATCTTTGGGGCGCGGTGGTTGATTTTTATTTTGATTATTCTGGCTGTTGTTGTTGAGCCGGCTTTGTGGTTTTTTATTGTTGTTTCAGCTTTAGTTACTTGGTGTCTGGCCGCAATCTTACAAAAACTTTTTCATCGTCAACGGCCATATCTGGCTCGTAAGCAAACACCATTGATCAATCTTTGGATTCCATCTTCGTCATTTCCTTCAGCCCATTCCGCGATTTCTTTCGCTGTGGCCACGATGGTTGTGTCTGAGAACATTGAGTTTGGTCTGGTGCTGTTGGTCTTGGCACTTCTAGTTGCTTTGTCTAGGGTTGGAGTTCGGGTTCATTATTTAACAGACATTCTTGCCGGTGCTGTTCTGGGAATTTTAACCGCCCTTGCAGTAAAAGAAGTACTTATAGTAATGTTGGGGATATTACTGTTTTGAAATTATCAAGTCTCAAGTTTCAATTATCAAGTAAGGAAGATTGTTAGATGTCAGAAAATTACGATTTACAAGAAAGAACAAGTAAGTTTGGTGAAGATATTATTGTATTTTGTCGAAGTTTGCTGCAGGATGTTATAAGCAGGCCAATAATAAGTCAATTGGTTCGATCAGGTACTAGTATCGGGGCAAACTACATGGAAGCAAGTTGTGCGAGTTCTAGAAAGGACTTTCGACATAAAATTTTTATTTGTAAGAAAGAAGCTCAAGAAACAAAACATTGGCTTCGGATGGCTCTAAAATATTTTCCAGACAAAAAAGAACACGTAGATAAATTAAAGCAAGAGTGTCAGGAACTTATTTGTATTTTACAGAAATCAACTGATACACTAGACGAGAATCCAGAATATCGAAACTAACCACCTTCCTTGAGCCTTGAAACTTGAAACTTGAAACTTTTTAGAATTCTATATGAAAGCTATCATTCTCGCAGGAGGTATGGGTACCAGACTTTGGCCAATGAGCCGTCGGGCTAAGCCAAAGCAATTTTTTAATTTGGTCACTGAAGAGCCATTGGTTCGCGACACTTATCGGCGCTTGTTGCGATTGTTTAGTACTGACGATATTTATTTTGCACTCTCTCCCACTTATGTTGATGCGATAAAAGAGGCTTTTCCCGAAGTTGAGGACGACCATATTATTGTCGAACCAGCCAAACGAGATACCGGTCCGGCAATGGGATATACTGCATCTATTCTTGAATTGTCAGCTCCGGATGAATCAATCGTTTTTATTCCCTCTGATCATTGGATCGAAGATGAGGAAGCTTTTTTGAATTGTTTACGGGTTGGCGATCGCTTAATTCAGGAAACCGGAAAAATGCTTGATATTGCAATCGCTCCATCGTTTCCGAGTACTGTCCTTGGCTACACCAAGATTTCTGACTCGTACGACACGATCGACGGAGTTGAGGTGTATAATTTTGCCGGTCATGTTGAAAAGCCGGATTTTGAAGTCGCTAAAAAATTTCTTGATGACGGGCATTATCTATGGCACGCAAATTATTACATGTGGACGCCGAAACGATTCATGGCTTCACTTGAGAAACAGGCACCGGCCATAGGTCAACTGCTTCGGAAAATTCAAGCAGAATTAGTTTCCGGAGACCGATCTCGAATCAGAGAATTATTTGAAAGCACACCGGCAATTTCTATTGATTATGCCATGACTGAAAAAATGGATCCAGAAGATGTGTTAATCATCAAAGGTGATTTTGGTTGGTCTGACATCGGAGCCTGGGATACACTTCACGATCAAAAAGTTTCTGATACCAGCACATCACGCAATGTAACCAGGGGTCAGGTCTTGATTCTTGACTCCGAAGATAATCTTTTCTATGCCTCAAAAGAGCGCACGATTGCTGCGGTTGGTGTTTCAGATTTAGTAGTTGTTGATACCGGAGACGCAATTCTTGTTTGTCCCAAGAGCCAAGCCCAGCGGGTTAAAGAACTGGTTGAAGAAATGAAAAATCAAAAATTAGATCATCTTTTATGATAGAACATCGATCAAAAATTTTAGCCACAGTTATCACTATTTTTATTTTGCTGGCTACTTTGTCGGCTTGGGAACTGTTTTTAAAACAACCGGATCAAGAAACCGGGCTGGTTGAGGTGACTATTGAATCCGGATCAACCCTTGGTCAAGTGGCTGATCTGCTTCAAGAAAAAGGTGTGATTGCCAGTTCTTGGTTGTTTGAATGGTATGCTCGTCTTCGGGGAATTGATCGAGATATTGTGGCCGGTACTTTTTTCTTAAATCCTGAAATTAACGTGCTTGATGCCATCCGTTCAGTAACCCAGCCGGCTTTTGCTGAAGAAAGGCAACTAACCTTTCTTGAGGGCTGGAGTTTACGAGAGATTAGTTTATATTTGATCGAACAAGGACTGATTGAATCTGAAGATGAGCTCTATGCGATTACCAGCGATCCAGTTAGTTCTGACAGTCTTGAAGGTTATCTGTTCCCTGACACTTACCGTTTGTTTGCTGATGCCAGCGCTCAGGATGTGGTTGATAAGATGTTAGCCAATTTCGATCAAAAAGTAACTCAAGAGATGCGTGATGAAATTGAGGATCAGGGTCGGACTTTGGAAGAGGTGATTACCATGGCTTCGATTCTTGAACGTGAGGCTCGAGGGCAAGAGGATTTAGGAATGGTGGCAGATATTTTTTGGCGACGCTATGAGATTAATATGGCTTTGCAATCTTGTGCTTCAGTTAACTATGTAACTGGTAAGTCTGATCCGGGGATTAGTTATGATGATCAACAAATTGATTCGTTGTATAACACTTATCAATACCCGGGCTTGCCACCAGGTCCAATTTCTAACCCCGGGCTAGAGGCGATTAATGCAGCGATCTATCCAACCGCGAATGATTATTGGTATTTTTTGAATGATCCGGATGGTGGTACCCACTACGCCACGACCAATGATGAGCATGCTGCAAATAAAGCGATGTACTTGTACTAATAAGGAATGACAGGCGCAAGCCTGTCTTTTGATATCTTGGTCAGCCCGGTAGTACAACTTGGTTGTACTACCAGGCCAGCCACCTGGGAGCCTCAGGGTTTTGATTGAGGTAGCGCTCGGCCTGTTCGTGGAAAAAGATAAAACGGTTATGGCCTCGCTCGGCGTCGGCCATGACATGTGTCTTAAGATGGAGTCCTGATGGTTAGATTCTAAAGCATGGCCTCCGATCGTACCTCAATCCAAAACCCTTCGGCTCTTGTTTCTGACGACAAGGAAAAGGTGGCTGGCTTTGACTTTTGTTAGTGAGTAAAGTATCCTCCAAACCAACGCACCTTACATCCCTGAGGAGGGGTCATGAGAAAATATAAAATTGAACAGTTGACTTTGCCATACAAATGTGGCCAGATCGAAGCTGAGTTCCAGGTTGTTTTGCGAAATCAGGTATACGTTTTGACTGAGAACTGGTATCGAGTTGTACGTGGAGCAGTGCTCATTTGGAATGCTCGGCTCAAACTGTACCAGGTTTATCAGGGTGGTTTGTTCGATGCAATTCGCGGCACCAAGCATGCAAAAAAAGGATACGGTTTGTTGGACGGGCAGTTGGATGAATCCGGAGAGATACATCAGCTGACTCTTTCAAGAAGCACGATCGCCATGCTTTTGCGTCAGATCTGGGATTATGGCAACCTTTCGAATCATCAACGCAATGAATACGCTCAGGGTTGCTTGGCCTTGTTTGAAGATCTGGAGTCTGTTCAGGACGAAGGTAAGGTTATTGCTCGAGATCGAATCAAACGAGCTCAGAGTGTGATCGATAAACTAGGTCGCCGAAACCCTTCTTCGCGAGCACCAATGCTTTGGTCATCGGCTGACAAATTGGAACAGCGCCAGATCAACATTCGTGACATCGCCCGCTGGGTCGACATTCGACAGTTTGTGTTGCTGACCATGCTTGATGAGATGTACGAGATTGTTCATCAAACTTACGAATTGACTGGTGGAGAACCTGACACCATTCAGATCAGAAGTATGAAGAGTCTTTTGGAAAATGGAGTCATTGTTCTGCCTTTCCGTCGGGGCTTTGCTCGAACGGCTGTTGATCTGAAGGAAGCTAGTCGTCGCTTGACCCTGCCTAATCCTAGTGCAAGAACGAATGTTGCCCGTTACCTTGATCGTGCTCAACGGGCCATGGTTTTGTACATGATTCGTCGCGACCTGGAGCCGATCATTTGGCGTTTGACTTCAGAGCTTGCCAAACGCAAGGCAAATCGTCAGGTAAATGTGCTGGATGCGGTGCTTCAGGATCTGGTTGATTTTTGTGAGTTCCTGTTCTCGATTCAGGGCTTTGACAAAATGTTCCGTCATCCGGTCTTGCCACGAATGCATCATCATCTCAGTGCTGTGGTTCAGGCAGGCCGAAGCAATGATTGGCCTGCAGCCAGCCAGGAGCTGGAAGCAGCCACGATCATGTTCTAAATACGCGTCCGTTAAACCGGACGCTTTTTATTTGAGAATTAGAGATATTATCCAGAGTGTGAGATATTTGTACAGAGTACAAGATATTGGCTGACGGTGAGGGATATTGTTCAGAGCAGGAGATATTGGACAAAATATCTCAAGATATTATGCAATATCTCTCAGTCGTAAGCCAATATCCCTCAGATATTCTGATAATATCTCTCAACCGTAAGACAATATCTCAAGCCCCTAGTAATATTTCTTGATACTTTCTTGTTCATTAAAAAATACCCGTCACAAGGACGGGTATACGTTTACGATCTGATCCGGAAATCATCCGGAAGATGTGGTTGACCATTTTTGATTTTACCGAGAATCAGGTTGAGTGATTCAAAGCGCGGTTTGTAGCGCTGCGGTTCACGAGCTTTGGTAAAGGGCAGGACCTGTAAGTACCAGGTCAGATCTACCAACTTGAGCATCAGATCCAGGATCTGCGGATCCTCTGGTATCCATAGAAAACCAAGAGCTCTGTCCCTGTTGTAGGAAATCAGAAAGTGTGAAAAAACTTCAGGGTCGCGGTTTGGTGCGTCTTCACCGGCCATCCACCAGGCACCGAGCAGGGCATCATAGTTCGGACAGCCGACCCTAGAGGCAGTTTCCCAGTCGATCAAACCAGTAATTTCCCAACGCGATCGGGTCTGACGAACAAACACGTTGTGAAACAGGATGTCACTGTGGATGCAACTCAAGGCTCGGTTTGGAGTTCGCGAGAGCAGAAATTTGCTCTGTCGTTCGATGTCATCGGCCATGTCCTTCTTGATCTGGTTGTTTTGCACCAACCATCTGCAAGACATCTTGATCCGATTCAGATACCAGGCCCAGCGAGCGTGGTCGATTGACTGTGTTGGTACCACAGTTCTGATGTGTATTCCCTTAGTCATTCGAGCCAGATCACCAAGGATTTGCATCTGTTCATCTCGCTTGAGCTGTTTCCAGATGTCGCCCAAGTTTTCACCTTGGACAGCTTCTTGAATTCCCCAAGCTCGGTGTAAACGAATATTGAATCCAGTTTTATGCCAGCGGGGGCAAGGTGAACCTGGCGACCAGACCAGATCACGAAGGAGCTTGATTTTTTGGAATTTATCAGGATCGAGAAACCCAGTTTCCGTTGCCAGGTCTTTGGGCAGGATTGCCACACCAACCAGCTTTGGACTGATGCTCAAGATCCAGTCCCTACTATGGCCAGAGATTCGCCAGTTCAGATTGACGTTACTGGTCGGGATGTAAGTGATTTGATAGCACACTTTTTGTTTGACAAAGTTGGCCAGTTCGATCGGATCTTGAATTGGTCGAGTGGCACCACTGCGCATGATCAGCTCACCTTGGTCGTTCATCGGCAAGCCAAGAAATTCAATCGCTTCCTCTGGTGTATCGAAACAAGGAACATTTTGCATGTCGCCTCCGTGTTGAGAGTTTAAGCCAAATTAAACAGTTTTGTCAAGATTAAGCCAAACTTAACCCACAAACGGTTGACAGGCCGTTGGTTTTCTGTTAGAATTATCTCTCAAGTTCGTTTCAGGTCGGAACATATCTGACCACAAATTCGCTGTCTGGTGAATCATTGGGTGTTTCCGAATGGGTCGGAAGCTACCATTGACTACCAAATGGTGAGAAAGGTTTGTGCCATGGCACAGCCAAGCGCAAAGCAGATGACTGACTTCTGGAAGAGGGTAGCTGAAGGTCACATCGACCGCGGTATGTTCCAGGCCTTTTTGGATAACCCACATGGTTGCACCCTGTCCCCCTGCCAGATCCACGTACCTCATCTCATTCCTGAGACCGATGGTAAGAAGTGGGATGTTATCGAGGACGTTGAGCTAACTGAGCTCGAGCCCAATGACCTGGAGTTCTTCTCGTTTCTCAAAGGAGATGAGGCCGTTGTCAACGGTGACACCATGCGTTCACGAGCCGTGCAATTCAACGGCAACCTGGGTCTGAGCGACACTCCGCGTCTGCTCGAGTGGCTCAACCAGCTGGACGAGGATCCGAGGGAGCTTCAGGGTAAGTACATCGTACTTCCTGGGACAGTCTTGCGCGGCCTCGGCGGTGGCCTCCTCGTTCCGTGCCTCCTCCGGGACGGTGGACGCTGGGTCCTGAGCTTCGGTTGGCTCGGCGACGATTGGGATGACGATGGCCGTCTGGCCTGCCGCAAGTAGGTCCTAGGATTCTGGGATTCTAGGTTCTCGGTCTGGCCCTTGGATCCTTTGGTCCCTTCCCCGCATAGATCTAATCTATGCGGGGAATTTTATTTTTGAAAACACGGCAAGATGTGATATCCTATGACAAGTTAATTATGACAAACTTACCAGCCTTCGCCCAGCCTTCACTAAAGTTTCGGCTGGCGGGGCAAGGCTACGGCCGGCAGGCGTTTGTCGGTCCCACACGAGACACATGAAAGAATTTACTATCACTCGACAACCAAATAGCACGCCGAAAGTTGATTATCAGAACGAATTAAATCAGCAACAGTTTCAGGCCGTAACCGAGGGCGAAGGCCCTTGTCTTGTTTTAGCTGGAGCAGGATCTGGTAAGACTCGGACGATTACGTATCGCGTGGCCTACTTGATTGAGCATGGTGTTGATCCAGCAAATATTTTGCTTTTGACTTTTACAAATAAAGCGGCACGTGAAATGATGGAGCGCGTCGAGTGTCTTATTGGAGATACTATCCCACGTAGCTTTAGCGAAGTGGGGTGGGGCGGTACGTTCCACTCAATCGCCAATCGTATCTTGCGCAAGTATGCCAAGAAGCTTGGCTATGAGTTTAATTTTACCATTCTAGATCAAACCGATTCCAAAGACTTGATCAAGGTTTGTTTGAAAGATTCCGGAATTGATACAAAAGCACGGCGCTTTCCTTCGCCGGCAGTGATTCAGAATCTGATCAGTTATTCACGCAATGCTACTGTTAGTCTTGAGGATGCAATTGATCTTAAACACCCAAACTTTTTAGATCTGACCGGACAGATTCATGATATCGCCAGCGCTTACTCGGATCGCAAGCGTAAAGCTAATGCTATGGACTTTGATGATCTACTGATTCGTTTTTTGGATTTGTTAAAGGAGTTTCCGGAAGTTCGAGATCGTTTAAGCTCCCAGTTTCATCACATTTTAGTTGATGAGTATCAGGATACCAATGTTATTCAGTCAGCGATTGTTGAGGAACTGGTCATCGCTCATGGAAATATTTTTGTTGTTGGTGATGATGCTCAAAGTATTTATTCGTTTCGGGCAGCTGAGATTAAAAATATTTTAGACTTTCCCAAAAAGTTTCCCAATACCAAGACCTACCGACTGACCACCAATTATCGTTCGACCCCTGAGATTCTTGAAGTGGCAAACAAAGTCATTCGTCATAATCAAAAACAGTTTTTAAAAGATTTAAGTTCGGTTGTTGATCGTTTTGAAAAGCCGTCGGTGATTCCAACATCAAGTTCAAATCAGGAAGCGGTTTATATTGCTGAGCAGATTTTACAGCTTCGCGATGAGGGTGTTTCCATGTGTGACATTGCGGTCTTGTTCCGCGCTGCTTTTCATTCACGGGCTTTGGAAATGGAATTGATGAAACGCGATGTGGCTTATGAATACCGCGGTGGAATGAAGTTTTTTGAACGAGCACACATTAAGGATGTTGTTTCATATTTAAAGCTGATCGCTAATGTACGCGATGAAATGGCTTGGTATCGGGTATTAAGTTTACAGGTTGGTATCGGGGCAGTGACTGCTGGGAAGATCATTCAAAAGGTTAGCGATGTAAAGGATTTAGGAGCTATTGGGGATCTTGGGATCGAGGATAAACTTTCATCCCGTGCACAAGTTGGCTGGAAAGTTTTTTGTTCAATTGCTAAAAAGCTGTTGGCAGCTGGAGATCGTCCGGCAGAAATGATTCGGGCACTGGCTGCCTCAGATTATAAAAATTATCTTGAAGCTGAGCATCAAGATTGGATGGATCGTTTGGAAGACATTGAGCAGTTTGCAATTTTTGCTGAAGAGTATGATGATCTAACAAAATTTTTGTCTGAAGTAACCCTGCATGATGATTATGGTACAGGGCGTCAGGATGATCAGCGACCAGCAACGAGTGATGAACGACTCGTTCTTTCAACCATACATCAGGCTAAAGGTCTGGAGTGGGAAGCAGTTTTTGTGATGAACCTAACTCAAGGCGGTTTTCCAAATCAGCGAGCAATGGTTGAGGACGGCGGGTTGGAAGAGGAACGTCGTTTATTTTATGTAGCTTCTACTCGAGCCCGAAAATATTTATACTTGTCTTATCCGGCAACTTCAGGATACGATACACTAGTAATTAATCAGCCATCAATGTTTTTGGGCGAGATTCCGGACGGGTTGGTTGAGAAGGTGGTCGTACGGGAAGAGTTTGCTGGCGGGTCGCGAGTCGCGAGTCGCCAATCGTATGATAAGCGATATGCGATACGCGATCGGCATGAAGACGAACCGTCAATCGTACTTGATGATATTGGGGAACGAATCGTTAAACCTCGACCAACTTCGTTTTTGAGAGATATAAGTGAATTGTAGTATGCCTCAAGCAACTTCGTATATGCAATCAAAGAAAAAGCGGAAAGGGCCGAATAAAGCGGTTTTATTCGTAGTCGCTTTGATTATTGTGTTTGTTGGTGCGGTGATTTGGTTTCGTTCCGATGATAATAGTTCAATTGAGCAAACGCCTGTTGTAGCTATTTCACAAACCGAGTCGTTTGTTTTAGACAATCCTAAACCAGCCATGCAAGCGGGCATAGTTGGTCAAACCGAATTGTATGATGTGTCTGGTGGTTCAGGTTCGGGAACAGCAACTCGTGAGATTGAAGATAATTTGTATCGGCACGTTGTTAAAGCGTATTTACCAGAGCCTGGTGAGAATAATTTTTATGAAGGCTGGCTGGTTCGCCTAAGTCCATTTGATTTTTTCTCAACCGGGGAAATGGTTCATAATGAAAG
>JBDRNK010000050.1:0-6569 GCA_043811105.1 Candidatus Uhrbacteria bacterium | reverse complement strand
GTTGTTAGTTTCGGCAATAGTATAGTTTATTGTCGCGAAACAATCAAGTATCCACAGTTTCATGTTGACAGTTGTTCCAATCATCGCTAATCTATTTACATTAGCTTGTCGGGTCATCACGTGAAAGCGTGGTGGCTTTTTTATCCCCAACCGGTGTCTGACACCAATTGTGGATTAAGCCCAAATTAACAAGAGTGGCTTGACAAACAATGTTTTTGTTGTTTAAATAAGCTCTTCCGTCCTTTTTATCGAACAGAGCAGAGGAGAAAAAATGGATCAGTTAAGACAGACCCGTTTCCAGTGTATGAGCTGTCAACCGCCAAGTTTGAATGCTATTTTCAAGGCCCTTGGTAAGTTGCGACGCCGTTTGTCCAAAAATGAAATTCGAGGCATAGCCACGCGTACCGATTCAACCTACACCAAAGCCACAGCTGATGATCTAGTTCGCTTTTTGCTCAACACAAATGTGCTTTTGTCCAAGGGTGGTTACTATTATTTCGATCCGGAGCAAGCACAATCCATTCTTGATTGCTGTGCTAGTTCTGTAAATCCGAGTCCGATGCCAGATAGTTTTGATGTTCTGGTTCGGATCGACCAGCTCTATCCACCCAGAAAGAAGAAGTTGGTGGTGCGGCCATTGGTGGAAGAAAAAGTGCAGCAAGAGTTCGAGCCAGAAGTAATTGTGCCAGAGCCTGTTTCAACTTCAGGGTCTGAGCCTGAGCCAGAATTGGACACACCAATGCAGAGCAAGCAAACCACCAAGTACACTCACGTGGTCTATCTGACTCTAGTGGAGTTTGATTTGTGGGAATGCCTGCAGATGGCCATCAAACAACTTGAGCCCGGTGATGACCGCATTCCGGTTCCTCGCGACATGGATCGTTTGTTTGAGGATTGGGCTACTGTGACGGATCACGACAGTGTTGATTATGGTGAAGCACTTGAGCGATTTATTCAATCCGGTGTGGTTCAGAAGTTGGGTTCGTCGGGTAACGATCACGACACCTATCGCTTTACACTTGATCCGGAAACGGTTCGAGTGGTTAGATTGGAACAGCGTCTGGTGAATAGGGTGGCTCAAGAGTATGTCAACACTATTCGTTGGGTCGAAACCAAAATGGAGCATGATCTGGTCAATGGTCAAGGTTGGACCAGTCGTTTCAAGTCTCGGATTCGGCGGGAGTTTCCGGAGCTGAATTCATCCACGATTCATTTGCGCTTTTCCGGATACCGAGTCGGTCAACCAAATGACAGCTGGGGAATTATCTATCGTCAGTCGCGTAGCGCTCAAGCAGAAATTTGCCTGCCTTTTCTTGAGCCTTATGATTTTGTTGCTGATGGTAAGGTCAAGCGCCAGAATCGAGGTAAGAAGCAGGTTCTAGCTGCCAGTGGAGAACCGAAACCATTTTCAGCAACCACCAGTCACATGGATGATCACCTGCTTGTTCTCGAACGTTTGCTGGCTGGCAAGCGGATTAGAGTGGATACATGGCAAACATACCAGGAATCAGTCAGTGGTTTGCGGGCCAGGATCGATGAATTGCAACTGAAACTACTGACAGCTCAGGAAGAGCTGCAGCAGCTGGGAGATGCTCCGGATCGACCAAGCGAAGAGCTTTTGCAGGAAGTGACTGCTTTGCAGGTAGTGATCGATTCATTGCGCAGTAGCTGACTTTTCTGACGCGGTTTTTAAATCGCGTCTTTTTATATCCACAGCTTGGGGACCTGTTCGAGAGTATCCTCTTGCCCTCCGCGTGGTGACTTTTTTATCCCCAACCGGTGTCTGACACCAATTGTGGATATCTTGACAAAACAATTGATGTATAATATTTTATACAAGCTTATGATCAACTCAGCAAAGACAACTCGTTGGGCAAAGAACGACCTGGTCGTCAGCTTTATGATTATTGACCTAATGATCTCATAGGGCCGTTCTTGCATATTTAGTTAAAACTGATATTTAAGAGCGGCTCCATGACGGGGTCGATTTTTTTTCGGGCAACCGCCTGATTTGCACGAACCTTACAACCTAGAGGGGAAAGAAAGTGAAAGCGTTTACGCAACAGCAAACTCACATCGATGACATGAGTCCGTTTTTAGAGCGTGGAATTGAGATTGACCAGCTTCCAGCATACACCAGCCGTAGCTTGGTTCGGCCTGGTACAGCTGTGGTCGGTGCTGAGACAAAAGATAACGCCGAAGACATCAGAGCCAGCCATGGACATTTGCGCCAGATCGATATCGGTGCAGATCAACTGGTTCTTGCTCCGGGTAGCAGTATTATCAAGAGCCTGGTGTCTGAGAACGATAGTCTTGCTCAGGTGAAAATGTCATTGGACAGTGGTCGGCCGTTGAGTCTGTTTACCCCGCGCTTGCCATTTCTGGTTCGCCAGGTTCTAGGCTTGCGCTTCCGTGATACAGTAGCGATTAATCCTTGGCTGGCTGAACAGTTTGATCACAAGTTGTTGGCTCGACATTTGCCAGGAGTTGGTCAGCTGTTTTCGCCTTGGCAGAAGATGCGTACTGATCCGCCCCAGTTCAAGCGTTTGTTTGACCTTGTTCTCGAGCAAGCTGCTGTGGTTCTAGAAACCAATTCGGTTATGCTCAAGGATCCGGGTGCTGATGGGGGAGAGAGTAACTTGCTGGTTGGTCCAGAAACGGATCCAGCAGAACTGTCGACCTTCCTGGCCAAGCATGGACACAAGACCTTGGTTCTGGAGGCGGCTTATCCAGCGCGTCAATTCAAGATGACCGAGATTAGTGCTCAGGTGGCTGTTGGTGCGAACTCTTGGAGCCTGGAAGCCCTGACCGAACAGATCACCGAGAACAACGCTCATCGTGGCAACATTGGCATGCTTGGGCATCGCCTGGTTGATAAGCAAACCTACCAAGCGATTCTACGGGTGATCACTCCGATTTGCCAGCTGGCTGTGGCTCGTGGTCTGGGTAAGGGCCTGACCAGAACAATCGGGATCGATATGTTGGTTATCCGTCAGGCTGGTCAGATCTACGTCTTTGTCATCGAAATCAATGCTCGGAGCACAGCCGCGGTTTACCTTTGTGCCGTGGCTCAGCAAATGGCTCCGCGTTTTGGTGGTCAAATCTGTGTTATCATGGAGATTGACAAGATTCCTGAAGGGATGCGTCGTCAGGATCTTCTTGAACATCGAATTGACGGCATGCTCTGCGATGGTACAGATAAGCCAAGTATCATTCCGGGAATGCCCGGATGTTCCGGTAAGGCTTTGCTGTTTTTTTTGGGCAAAGACCGTGATCAAGCTGAGGGTATACGTTACCGCTACCACGATCGCTTGCGGTTGATCGGGGCTCGTCGCGGTCGGATTTCTTTTTCTGGCTAACAATTATTTCTGCGCGTCATCACGACGACGCGCAGCCTTTTCTTTGTTGATCTGAACTCAGGTCACCAGAGAAAAGGATAAGCAATCAAATAATGCAAATATGAAAATAAGTAAAAAAATTAAAGACCTGAATATATTGGTGCTTCAGTTTCGAACCGGGGCGATGAAAGCCCATGAACAACAGTGCCTTTTGCGAGTTAGTGGTTTTGATCGAGAACAATGTGTCTTTTTTGATTGTGTAAAACAAGAACCAAAAATAGAAATGTTAAAAGATTATGATTTCTTATTGATTGGCGGGTCCGGTGATATTACTATCGGTGAAGAGGAGATTCCGGTTTTGAATATTGTTTATCAGATAGTGCGCCAAGCTCGAGCAATGAGTTTGCCAACGATTGGTATTTGTTTTGGTGCCCATATTTTGACCAAGGCTTTTGGTGGGGAATTATCATATGACAAAGAAGGAATGGAAACCGGAACTTTTCAAATTACCTTGACTGATGAAAGTCAAGAGGATCCTGTTTTTTCCAAGTTAGCTAAACAGTTTGATGCTCAGCTTGGGCACAAGGATTTTATTTCTCGATTGCCAAGTGGCGCGGTTTGTTTGGCTACCAGTGAATTGTCTGGAGTACAAGCTTGGGCTTTTCCAAACGAGCCTTTGTACGCTATTCAGTTTCACCCTGAACTTGAAGCCAAAGATGTCGTTACCAGGCTTAATTTTTATGCCAAGCAATACCTTGATGATAATCTTGAAACATATGAAAAAATCAAAAAAGATTTGCGTCCTAGCCCTGAAGCGGTCAAAGTAATCAAGTATTACCTTAAACATTTTATTGGTGCTTAGTTATCCACAAACTATGTGGAAAACTATGTGGATTGTCAGAGGACAATTAGGAGTATGTCTTGACTAAATATTACCAAACCAAGCAAAGAAAATGGTATAATATAGTTGCTTCAGACAACTGGTTACTGTGATGGGTCATATTTTCAAAATGTTTGGTTCGGTCTTTGGCCTGAACCTAACGGCTCGCGTCTTGTCAGAGCGTTCTCATTGGCTTGGCCCGTCTGACGGGTCTTTGGCTGATCAGTGCGTAACCTGGCAAGGTATATCCGTAATAGATACAGAGCCATTGCAGACCAGTTGTTGCGAGCGTAAAAAGAAGTTGTGTCAACTCTGTGTGGTCCGACAAGTCTACATAGGGATCGACGCTTCTTCTTTTTTATGGTAAAAATTGAATATGAAAAAAGATAATAATGATTTGAAAATATTGTTTCTTCAGGCTCGTGACGATGACATGAAAGAGCACGAATTTTTGTGTTTTGATCGCTTGATTGATATTCCTCAAGAAAATTTTATTCGCGTTGATGTTATGCGCGATTTTTTAGATCCGGAAATATTAGAAGAGGTTGATGCGGTTATTCTAGCCGGAACCGGGCATTATTTTCACGGTGGTGATCATCCAGAAAAGTTGCCTGGCTTGATTGAATTTGTAAAAGAGATTCACAAACGCAGTTTACCAATGCTGGCTATTGGTTATGGACATCAGGTGGTGGCCATGGCTTTCGGTGGTGAGGTTGTTCAGAACAAAAAGCTACGAGAGATTGGTACAGTTGAAATGGAAAGAACGGTTGATGGAGTTAACGATCAGATATTTCAACATTTACCGGACAAATTTTTTGTGCAGATCGGGCACAATCACAGCGTAACGGTTCCACCTCCTGGAACACTTGAGATTGTGACCAATCACAAAAACAATTGCTGTGAAGTCTTTGTTTTTAATGATCGCCCAATTTATGCTATTCAGTTTCATCCGGAGTTGGAACACAAAGACGTAGTTGTTCGGATGAGTTATTATAAGAAAAAATATTTTGAGCAAGGTGACGAATTGGATCAGGTGATTGCTCAGTCGCGAGAAACTCCAGAAGCAAATAAGATTTTAAATTTGTTTCTTGACCAAGTTGTTAACAAATAATATGGAATCGTTTTTAATCACAGGAGGAAAACCTTTGAAAGGAGAAGTGACTTTGTCAGGCGCTAAAAACGCAGCATCGAAGTTGTTGTTGGCTTCGTTGCTGACTGAGGAAGAGGTTGTTGTTTCTAATGTTCCGAAGCAAAATGAGACCGCAATCACGCAGGAGATTCTTGAAACCGTAGGATCGAAAGTATTGTGGGATGATCACACAGTAAGGGTTCGAGTTGATTCAATCACGAACACAGAGGTGACCAAGTTGTCACGAAAGAACCGGTTGAGTGTGCTGGCGATTGCGCCATTATTGCATCGCGCTGGTGTAGCCACAGTGCCGATTGTTGGCGGAGATAAGATCGGGCCACGGCCGGTTAATTTTCATACTGATGCTTTAGAAAAAATGGGAGCAAAATTCGAAGCACGTGGCGACGCCTATCACGCAACCGTAGACGGTCGGCTGCGCGGGGCTTTGATTGAATTACCATATCCTTCAGTCGGAGCAACTGAGACCTGTATTTTCGCCGGCGTGTTAGCAGAAGGGAGAACTGTTATTCGTAATGCGGCAACTGAGCCAGAAATTTTTGAGTTGATTAAAATGTTACAAAAGATGGGGGCCATTGTTGAGGCTCGTGCCAACCGTGTGATTGAGATTGTTGGTGTTGAAAAATTGGAAGGTTGTCAGGTTCGGATTATTCCTGATGCCTTAGAAGCTGCTAGTTATGCTTGTGCTGCAATTGCTACTCGCGGTGAAGTGTTTATTCGTGGCGCGCAACACGAATACATGATTACTTTCTTGAACGCAGTGCGTCGACTCGGTGGAATCTACGAAGTGAAAGATGGTGGTATCTTGTTTCGAACCAATGGTGAATATCGCAGCATCGATATCGAGACTGATACCTATCCAGGATTTCGAACCGACTGGATGCAACCGTTTGTAGTGCTTCTGACGCAAGCAAAAGGTGTGTCGCGTGTTCATGAAACAGTGTTTGATGATCGGCTGGGATTTACTGAAACCTTGAACAAGATGGGTGCTGATATCGAATGTTCGTATAAATGTCTTGGTGAAATACCGTGTCGTTATAAAGATAAAAATCACATGCATTCAGCAATCGTTAGTGGGCCGACCAAGTTGTCGGCAACGGATATTGTTGTACCGGATATTCGAGCAGGGCTGGCTTTGGTCTTGGCTGCATTAGTTGCAGAGGGAACATCGACCTTGACTGGGATCGAACATTTGGATCGCGGG
>JBDRNK010000049.1:0-2499 GCA_043811105.1 Candidatus Uhrbacteria bacterium | reverse complement strand
TGGAAGGAGGTCTCAACAGTCGACTGAAGGAATTATTTCGTTGTCACCGAGGGCTTTCACCCAAACGAAAACTTGCCTTAGCCGCTTGGTATCTCGCTCTTAGACAGGGGCAAAAACCAACACAAAACTTTAATTAGCTCTATTTAAAGAAAAAGACCGCATTGAGTATGCGATCATTAATTTAGTCGTCGAATAACCACTCGCATCTTGGATGATGCCCATGCCGCGCAACACGGAATTGCCCCGCGG
Organism: Candidatus Uhrbacteria bacterium; assembly: GCA_043811105.1. Taxonomy (GTDB): domain Bacteria; phylum Patescibacteriota; class Patescibacteriia; order UBA9934; family CAZDDW01; genus CAZDDW01. Next base: position 2,250 of record JBDRNK010000049.1, on the reverse strand, counting down.
TATGCACGTGGAAACGGTGGCAGAGCTATGGCGTCAATACCAACTATGTGGTAGCAAAAGCAGGTTTTCAGAGCCAGACGTTCCAGAGTTTGCTCAGTCGGCTCTGGATAAACTTCATTGAGAACCACTGACCCCGGACAGATGGCATCGATGTAGTTTGCTAACTCATCTTTCAAGGTGATATTGACGATGATCACCATTTGTTTACGCAGGTGCTTCGGCCAGTCATTTTGATCATGGCCATCAACTTTGTCCAGACCGTAAACAAGATCATCGGCTTGACGTAAACAGGCGACAACTTTTTCCCCGATAAACCCCTTTGCACCAAGGACCACAATCGGTACCGTAGACGAAAGTTGTTCCTTTCTGCGAACCTCGGCAATAGCCTGAGTAACAGCATTGGCCGTTAAGTCAGCTTCATGTGCTTGTTCAATAACCCCTTTGCGTCGCAGAATACCTGGCAGAATACCGGCAAAAGTCTTGCTTTCAGCACCAAGCATCTGACGCAATTCTTCCATCCGACCGACGATCCGATACAGATTTGCAATGTTCTTTTCAGCCCGGAAATGACCGTTACTGGCCGAGATGCAGAACATCACTGTCAGCTTGCCATTCTGCAAAAGCAGACCACAGGGCCAAGGTGTCCAACGCAACTTAGGAATGCGACTCTTATACACGTAGGCCAAAGCATACTCTTCAGTTGCCGGATATACCAGGAAGACTGACTTGATCAAGTGAACTCGCTTGTTGACCGACCCCAGTAGCAGATAGAACCGGTTGTGGTTGATGAAAATATTCAAGAACTCAAGCGACAATCGGCGCGCATGAGACTTGACCACTTTCCACCAACCGCTTTTCTTAGCGGTTTTTTTGGCGGTAGCCGAGGTCACCGAAGCCTCATAAGCACCTTGTTTGCTCATTCCTTTTCCCTTTCTCAAATGAACGCACCTTAAGTGTAGCTTAATTATAGTCTTAAATCAAGCCAGTATGCAGACAGAAATTATTTATCTGACTGTTTCTATTAAATCGGATTTTACAATGTCAGAACCAGTTATCTCAATCTTAAAATTTATTCGACCCAAAACCTGCCCGCGTTCAGTTTCCACACTTATCCGCCATTTTCCTTGATGTAATTTCGAAGTAACTGAGTATCCACGATATCCTTGATCACTACCGCCAGAGATCGAGAATGACAAACGGCTACTATCAATCCACTGCCAAGTATCAGGGTCGTAATATTGCCAGTTGTGAACAATGGTTGTATCCAAATCTGCCGGAGCAAAGATTGATGAAAACACATACAGACTATGACCAGATTGCAGATGTATGGTCTGACCAGGAATCAGTTGTTCGAACCAATTCTCCTCTTCAACATCTAAAACGTAAGTGTTATTAGATCGCGATAGCGAATGAGCGACTTCTGCTTCACGCAATGACAAAGGAATCGGTGGAATAATGTTTAGGAAGTAGAGCGAGTTTATGATCAAAAAAATAATTAGAATCGAACTTCTCAGCTGTTTTTTTATCTGGGCGATATGATTCAGCCAATGTGACAAGCTTCGAACATATACGTAGATGACAAGCAAGCTAATCAAACCAGCCAACAAAAAAATCCAGACTTGAATCGAGTTGATTAGATATGGCAAGACCAGGGTTGCATACGAAAATAAAACAAAATAGAAAACTGAAATCTGAACCACTGGTTTTAGATAATGGTGTCGAAGTACGTCGTTGGACATCATTAACAAAGCAACAATAATCAAAAACGGCCAGCTGACTGAAATCGTTCCGCTAAACCAATAAAATATCAACGAAGCGCTAAGCAAAGCTCCAAAAGTAAATTGGACGACCAACGGTGCGACCAGAGGCAACTGTCGCAAGAATTTCAACTTTGAATTAATTCGATCCGCGTCATAAAAATTCTTATAAGCAATCATTACTCCGGCAACCACTAAATAAACCCCAAGAATGGCCAAGGCAGTGCTAACCTGAATCGTTCGAAAAGTTATATAGTCAACAACAAGACCTGCAATAAGCATCCCAGGGACTAAAAAGCGACTGTATTTAAGCTGGATTTGTTTGATTCTACCTTTTGTCATATAACCATAATGTGAATTCTAGATTCTAATGCCCCACCCCCGACTGAGCCAAGACTTGGTTAGGGGTTTTATAATTAAGATTCTTTCTTGGTCTATTGTTTAATTTGCTTTCAATATCTTTTATCTGTTTGTCTGTGTAGTCTGAGATCTT
>JBDRNK010000048.1:0-9021 GCA_043811105.1 Candidatus Uhrbacteria bacterium | reverse complement strand
ACTTCTCCTTCGGAAGTAGGCTCTTTTAATGCTTCAGGAAATGCTGATGCTTATGGCGTTTATGCTATTGGCACTACAGCTTATTTGGTTCGCAAATCAAGTGGAGACGATGAGTTGATTGTCATTGATGCCTCAAATCCGGCCAGCCCAAGCGAACTTGGTACACAGGATCTTGGGGCAAATGCAAATGAAATTTTTGTCATGGGAGATTATGCCTATATAGCGTCCGATGATAATTCCGAAGAGCTTCAAGTGGCTGATATTTCGGATTTAGAATCGATCGACATTGTTGGAACATATAACGCCTCGGGGAATTCCGATGCGAACACCATCACCGGTTTCACAGATCGAATCTTGCTTGGTCGAGCTGATGGATTGTTATTTTTACTTGATGTTTCAACCCCATCATCACCAAGTAGCTTAGGTAGCACGGATGTTGGCAATGCTACTCTTGATCTGGCCATGGGTCCTGATAATGATTATGTTTTTGTGGCTTGTGATACTAATAACCAAGAATTTCAGGTAATCGACATAACCAATCCGCCAACTTTACAAACTCTCAGTTTTCTTGGTGCCTCAAATGATCTGCATGGAATTGTTTATGACGCAGATCATGATCGAGCTTATGCGGTTGGTGAAGACAACTCGGAAGAATTTGTTGTTTACATGCCACAGTAATATGAACCCTACAACCTACAACCTAAAACCTAAAACCTCCGGCTTCACCTTGATTGAAATAATCATCTACACTCTTATCTTTGCCATTGTGATTCTCGGTATTGTTTCTTTTATGTTGTTTGCCACTCAGTCGCGAATCAAAAATCAGGTTGTGGCTGAGGTTGAACAACAAGGTACACAAGTAATGCAGTTAATTACACAAACAATTCGCAATGGTACAGGAATTAACTCGCCAACAATTGGTTCATCATCTAACTCATTATCAGTTGAGGTAATCGAAGCCGGTCTTGATCCAACAGTTTTTGATCTGGCTAGCGGAGTATTCAGAATCACTGAAGGCGCCGGTTCAGCCACTGATCTGACTTCAGATCAAATCTCTGTTACTTCATTGAATTTTGAAAACAACACTATCTCAGGCACAGATGACACGATAAAAATTGAATACACGATCGAGTACAACAATCCGGAAACCGATATACGTTACGATTATTCTAAGACTTTTTATGGTTCTGCGACACGGAGGTAGTAGGTGGTAGGTAGTAGGTTGTAGGTGGTAGTAACAAGTCGCTCCCAAGACCCTACAACCTACAACCTACCACCTACAACCTGTCCCTACAACCTACAACCTACAACCTAAAACCTACTCCCTCTCCCTATGCACGAAAAAATCACAAAACACCAAGACCTTATTGTTTGGCAAAAAGCCATGAATCTTGTCACCTCTATTTATGAACTAACTGACAATTTTCCAAAAGACGAACTATACGGCTTAATATCCCAGATGCGAAGAAGCGCAGTTTCAATACCATGCAACATTGCTGAGGGTAAGCGTCGTGGAACCAGAAAAGATTATGCAAGATTCTTGACCATAGCCTACGGGTCAGGAGCAGAACTGGAAACACAAATTGAGATATCAAAAAGATTAAAATATTTAAGCTACGAACAGATAAAAGATGTTTTATCGCTTCACGAAGAAGTAATGAAGATGTTGAATAAAATGATCGAGAAATTGAGATAGTAGGTGGTAGGTGGTAGGTAGTAGGTGGTAGTAACAAGTCGCTCCCAAGACCCTACAACCTACAACCTACCACCTACAACCTGTCCCTACAACCTACCACCTACAACCTGTCCCTACAACCTACAACCTACAACCTGTCCCTACAACCTACAACCTACTCCCTATGCCCCCCCTCCACCCTACAACCTACCACCTACAACCTAAAGGCTACATCCTCCTCCTAGCCACTCTTGTTGTCGGCGCTCTAGCTCTTTCAATCGCCGTTTCCGTGGTTCTGCTCAGCACTGACGCCCAACGAACTTCTTTTACGATTGTCCAATCAAAACAAGCCTCAGCCTTAGCTGACGCCTGTGCAGAACAAGCTTTGGAAGCCATTCGTGAAGATGACACTTTTACCGGAACCGATGGTCTAACTCTGGGCGAAGGAACTTGCACTTTTACCGTAACCAATCTCGGTGGCGAAGCACGCAACATCGAAGCTTCAGGCACGGTCGGGACAACCATCAGAAAAGTCGAAGTGAGTATCGATCAAATTTACGACACCATCAACATCGCCTCCTGGCAAGAAGTTGATAATTTCTAACCTTAAAAAAAGACAAGGCCCAAGCCCTGTCTTTTTTTTGATTCAAATATTATCGAGCAATCTCAATTGCAGAATCTCCTTCTTCATCACAAGCGCCGACGGTAATAACACCGGTTGCCGCTCGCATGATGTAATAATCGGTTTCAACAGCTGTTCCAGTACTTGGATCCATAGGAACTGCTCCTAAATATCCCTCAGTAACCAATGCTGTTAAGTCAGCACAAGCAGCCAAGGTGGTTTGGGCAGTACAACCACTATCACAACCAGAACCAGCGGTTCCAATCTGATAATAACTACCGGCAGTTAAACCGGAAACTGCGGCAACGTATGCACCACCATTATCAACTTGATCTACTTTAATAGCATCAAGCACGGCGGTAACATCTGACCAACGACTGGCATCACGTGAGTCTTGGAAACGGGTTAATGGATCCAGGGCTACGAAAACAACAGCGGCCAAGATAGCAATGATCGCGATAACGATCAAAAGCTCAATCAATGTAAAACCTTTACGCATAAGTTTATTCTTATGATTATATTAATATAATTTTCAATCTTCAAAAACATTTTAGCACATTTAACCAAAATAAGCTCAAGATGATATCCACATACTTAATAATCCCATAAATCTAAAGAAAATGGCTTTAAGGTAACATCAGCGTTTATCTGACGATAATAATCATTATTATTCCCCTCAACTGTGATCGTTCTGGTGTTTCCTGATCCTGAAATAGCTACCGTACAAGTACTACCACCCAAATTCAGTATTCCACCGGCATAAGCCGTATCCATACTTAACTGAAGCAAGGCCTCTTGCATACAGCCTTCAACATAATATCTGGTTTGCTCCCCGCGCAATACCGTGTCACTCTTTTCAAGCAAGGTAACCGTACCTAAACTAATCGAAATCACGATCGTGCTAATCACAGCCGAAATAATAATCACTGCCAAAATCATGATAAAGCCGTTAGTGGGCTCTGGTGGTAATGGTTGTTGACCAGGAATTTTCAGATTCATAAACCTTATTCTCTTCTGGATTAACGCTTTCAAAAGTTATATCTATATTAATTGTCGTTGCTTCGGTTCCGGACAAATCGGTAATCACAAAATTTGTCACATTTACTCTTTCGCTGGTCAAATCAACCTGATTCACCCCAACTTCTTCCATGCGTAACTTAGTGATCATTACCGGTGTATTTCCGATCATAATCGTTTCAGGGTAAGTTTCAAAAATTACATCCGGGCCGGTTGAAAAACTTAAAACCAGTTTTCCGGGATTTATATTTAAAACCGTAGCTGAGCTGATTGAACTTGCCCGATGAGTATAGTAAGTAATTTGATCAAGCGAGTGTGTGCCAAGATCATTTATATCTGCGGTGATCTCCTGTTTAGCCTGATCGTTTAACAAAAGCCAGGCAAAATCAATCATAGAAATCAAAACCATAGTTACAATACCGATGTAGATAACGTATTCCAATAAAGTAAATCCACGCTGTTTTCTTATCCTAATCAAAATATGGTGGAGGGTTCTGGGTAATGTCTTGATCATAAGTTACGGAAAATGCCGCACCATTCTTAATTTCAAAATTTCCATTAGCAATCAAAGATCCATGAACAGCTACACTTATTGCGTTGTTTAAAATAATATTTCCCATGGCAAAAGCAATGCCATTAATCGCAATTGAGGAAGAATTATTACCTTCAATGTTTCCAAGTGTAACCAAGGCCGGATATGGACCGGTTGGATTAAAAGCGACACTAGCCGAATTTATGAATCTGATATCTCCTGTAGCAACAACTGTTCCATCAAAAGAAACACCGGAATCAATTGTAACATTACCATCAACGTACCAAATACCACCATATGTTCCAGTGGTAAATATCTGGTTTCCTGACAAATAATGGTCAGCTTCGGCTCGATATGCGGCAAAATCCACCATTGGGATTAAAACGGGAGAATGATCATTTATTGTTCCATTCACTACCACGTAACCCTGATTCATTTCACCCCCTGAGTTTATGTCTCCATTAACTACTCCGGACGTCTTGCTCATATTCACATGTGCATTTCCATGAATAGCATAAAAGAAAACCGGATTTAAACAGCCGGATGGATTTTTCCAATTCGTAAAATACTGATTAAATTCTCGAAGCTGGGATCCGGAAGCCGCAACCCAGGCAATGGAAACGGTTATTAACTTTGTGTCGTCATCTTCTATTCCTCCACTATCAACGATATTACAATCCCCGTCACGTTCAACCGGATACACAGTAACCGTACGGGTATAGTCATTGATTACGTCCGGATTGCTTTGAAAAGCCCAGGTTACCCCGACATCACTTAATCCATAAGTACCATCAATCATTTGTGTCCAGTCTTCATAAGCAATACTTTGAATGGCTTCCATACTCTGCTCAGCAAGCATACGCACTTCACCCAGATCAATAACTCGATTACTGTTATCAAGATGTCTAAAAGTCAGTACCGAGCTGCCGGCAAAAAAAACAACTAAAAGCCCTAAAGCAACCAGGGCTTCAATTAGACTAACTCCTTGTCGTTTGACTGACATACTAATATATTGTTCCTGAAACTTTAATGTCAATTACTTCAGTTGAATTATCAGCTGTGTTCGTTAAAGTAATCGTTCCGGTTTGGGATGGTTCACCGGTCTTTTTTTCAAAATTGATTTCTGTAATTCCTGATAATAGGATATTCTCTGACATGTTGCGTACAATGTCCTGACTTTGATCACGAGTAGCATAATTATCACCTTGATATAACGTGTATTGGCTGGTCAACAAATATATCCCATGATTACTATTATTTAAACCGGCGATGGCCTTTCCTTGAACTAAACGGACATCTTGAACCAACTCATATTTATGAGCCTCATTAACATTCATTGTCTGCCACTGACTATATAAAGGGACGGTCACAGAAAAAATAACCAAAATAATGGCAATTACCATCAAAGCCTCGGCAAAAGTAAAGCCGAGTGATTTACTTGTTTTGAATAACTTGTCCATGACTATCGAATTGAACCTGTAATTGAATAAATTGGAGTAATAATTGATAAAGCTAAAAACCCAACCATCAATCCAACAAAAACCAACAAAATTGGTTCTAGAATATTTGATAAATTTTCTGTAATTGAATCAACTTCTCGTTCATGAATTGTTGCGCAATAGGCCAACGAGTCACTCAAGCTTCCGGATTCTTCTCCGACTTTAATAATCTGAATATCGGTTCCATTAAATAAATGTTTCTTAACCGCCAAACTTCCGGCCAAAGTATCACCGGCCTTAATTTTATCATATGTTTTAAGAAGGAACTGTTGATAATGATAATTTGATACAGTCTGTGAACAAATCTTGATTCCCTCATCAATAGTCACGCCACTCTTTAACAAAATACTCATCGTTCTGCAAAAACTAGCCAGATTGGCGTGGATAGAAATATTTTTCACTACTGGCAAATATAAAAAAATCCAATGTGTAATTGGTTTTACAAAGCGTTGTTTGATTAAAATAATTAGTACAATCAGACCAATTAAACCGGCGATCAGGGCCAGAAGACCATGAACTTGAAAAAAATCTGAAACAGCGATCAATATTCTGGTTGTCAAAGGCAACTCAACATCAAAACCCTTAAACAAATTAGTCACTTTTGGCAAAACAAACAGGACTATGCCCAGACCGAGAACGGTCGCTCCAATGATTACAATCAATGGATACATCATGGCTCCAAGAATCTTTTTTCTTAACTGATAACTTTTGTCCAGTTGTTCAGCTATGTAGCTTAAATTATCTTCTAAGGTTCCTGATTGTTCACCAACCTTAACGATGTTGACAAAAATGTTTGAAAACGTGCTTTTGTGATCCTCTAGAGCTTCGCTAAAAGGATGTCCTTCGCCAATTTGTTCAGCGACTTGTTCAAGAACATATTTTAGCTTTCCTTTGGCCTGTTGTTGTAAAACTTCAATTGCCTCGGTTAATGTTGTACCTGACTTCAATAGGACCGACAAATTTTTTGTAAAAAACAAAATTTCTTTCATTGAGACCGTGCCAATAACCAACATTTTTTGAAAAATATTTCTTTCTTTTTTTGGAAGTTCAACTTTTTGAGGCTTATTTATTGTTGTTTTCTTTGGCATATTTTTATTCTTTGGCTACTCGCAAAATTTCTTCAACTGTTGTTAATCCTTGATTTACTTTTTGTAACCCGCGTTCAATCATGGAAACCATGCCTTGTTCAACAGCTTTTTGTTTAATAATCTCAGAATTTGCTTTTTGCATAACTAAACTCTTAACCTCGTCGGTCATCTCTAAAATCTCAAATATTCCAATACGTCCGTTATATCCTGTCTGACATGTTTCACATCCGTGACCCTTATAAATTAAAACCCCGGCTCGATTCAAATTATATTTTACCAACAGCCCTTTTGAAATTTGTTTGCTCAGTAAATCATAACTGGCTTTATCCAGTTTTATTTTCATTCGACACTTTTCACAAATCTTTCTAACCAAACGCTGGGCAACTACCAAATTTATTGTTGATGAGACTAAAAAGGGTTGAATTCCCATATCCAATAATCGAGGCAGGGTAGTTGGTGCATCATTTGTATGCAGGGTTGATAAAACCAAGTGTCCGGTCATGGCTGAATTAATGGCAATCTTGGCTGTTTCTTCATCTCGAATCTCACCAACCATAATAATATCCGGGTCCTGACGAACAATTGACCTTAAGCCTGTAGCAAAAGTTAAATTCGTTTTTGCATTTACTTGAATCTGATTCACACCTTCGATGTCATATTCAACCGGATCCTCAATGGTTGAAATATTAACTTCACGCTTGTTCAATTTTTTTAAAATTCCATATAGGGTGGTTGTTTTTCCTGAACCGGTCGGTCCTGTAGCCAAAATCATTCCCCAGGGTTTATCAATATTGTTCATTATTTTTTCGAACTCCATTTTTTCAAAGCCTAGATTTTCTAAATCATGCTGTCGAGCCCGTTCAGATAACAAACGCAAAACCGCTTTTTCACCATAGACAATCGGCACAATTGAAACACGGGCATCAACCTTATTATCACCAACCTTAAAACGCAGTTTGCCATCTTGAGCCGCTCGATGTTCATCGGTTCGCAAACGCGACAATATCTTAATTCGCGTAATAATCAAATCGTGTAGACTTTTTGGAATTGTTACCATGTCATGCAAAATTCCATCAACCCGAAAACGAATCAACGTATCTTCCTCATAAGGTTCAATATGAATATCCGAAGACTTGTTCATAAATCCACTTACCAAAATCTCTTCAACAATTTTGATAATCGGTATGTCTTCGGCTTTTGAAACTGTTTTCGCCTTATTGAGAATTATTTGAATTGTTTTAGCCAATTCAGTGTTTAACCTCTTGGTTTCAGTTTCTACACTTTCTTTTTTTATTTTTTTATCTTTTTCTTTTTTTTCCGGCATATTTTATTCAACGATATCTTTGTCAATCAAGCCTTCTTTTTGTAGTCGTTTAATATCTTGATCCATGGTTACCATTCCTGACCTAGCCGATGTTTGAATTACATTATTAATCTGCTCCACTTTTCGTTCACGAACCAAATTAGCAATCGCGATATTGTTGATCATAATCTCACGCGCAGCAACACGCCCTCCACCCTTCTTAGGCAACAAACGCTGGGCAACAACCGCTTTCAGACTTAAAGAAACCTGACTGCGAATTTGGTCTTTTTGATGTTCTGGAAAAACATCAATAATTCTATCAACTGTTTGAGCAGCATCTGGAGTATGCAAAGTAGCCAAAACCAAATGCCCGGTTTCAGCCAAAGTCAGAGTGGCAGCGATTGTTTCCAGATCACGCATCTCTCCAACCATAATAATATTTGGATCCTGACGCAGTGCATACTTTAAACCAGAGGCAAAACTTAACATGTCTTGACCAAGCTCACGCTGAGCAATTAATGCTTTTTTACTTTCAAAAACAAATTCTATTGGATCTTCCATGGTGATGATATGAGTAGCTCGTTCATTGTTAATCAGTTCAATCATGGCTGCCAAAGAACTTGACTTGCCACAACCGGCCGGACCGGTTAATATCACCAACCCTCGATCGAGACGAGCAAAATCATAAATAATTTCAGGCATTAACAAGCTTTCCATGGTTGGAATCTTCTTTGGAATAACTCGCGCTGCCAAAGCCATATTTCCGCGTTCAACAAAAACATTTACTCGATATCGACTAACTCCGGGAATATCAATTGCAAAATCAAGTTCAAGCTTTTTCTTAAAAACTTCACGCTTTCTGACCGGAATAGCATCATAAACTAAAGTCTGCATCTCATTGATACGCATAGCTGGTTCATCTTTAACCGGCATTAACTGGCCATCTATACGTAATACAGGTTTATACCCGGCCATTAAATGTAAATCACTGGCTCCCTTCTTAACTGCCAAACTAAGTAGTTTATTTAGTTTTGTTGTTCCAGACATAATTTAAATATTTATTTACTACATTTTACCTTATTTTCGCAAAAACGGAAAATGAGTTATACTAATATTATTATGGCTGTAACAATATTTAGCAGTTTAACTGAAAAAGACAAAAATGACGCTATTCAGCGCTTAATTGCAGACAGCACTCCACGCGATGATTTCTTTTTAATGATTGTGCTTTCTATTATCATGGCTACGCTGGGTTTACTGATCGATAACGCCGCTGTGGTTATCG
>JBDRNK010000047.1:0-4617 GCA_043811105.1 Candidatus Uhrbacteria bacterium | reverse complement strand
AAATATGAGTAAGACACCAAACTATCCCCCTTCGTTCCACGTAGCTGAAAGCGTAGTGGGACTTCGGGGGACAGGCGACGCAACTATATGAGCAAGACACCTCAATACGATAAAAAAATAAAAGAGACCCTCGACGCCCTTGAACCTGGCGAGCGGACTTGTGAGATTACGGGCGAGACCTGGGAGATGAATCAGAAAGAGATTGATTGGTACAAAAAGTTCAACGTGCCACCATCTGATCGGGCGCCGTATACAAGATGGAAAATCAGGACCGGATTCTTTATGGGTTGTCAGATGATGTACAACACTGACTGTAAAACAGGGAAGAGTATTATTACACATGTTCATCCGTGCACAGATTGGAAAGTGATGAATGATAAGGATTGGCATGCTGATGATTTTTCACGATTGGCTGAAGAAATCGATCCAAAGAAAACTCCACTGGAGCAGATCAAGGATCTAACTAAAGTTGTTCCGGTCAACGCCTCGCGTAATTTTATTGAGCCGATCAATTCTGTCACCCTTTGTTCTCTTGGAGATGAAAACAGCTATTTTTGTATTGGGACGCAATCAAAGCGTAGCTTCTACTGTTCTGACGGAATGGAGTACGAGGATGCTATGCAAGTTTTTTTGTCCGGTCAAATAGCTCGATCATTCGATGTCCTGCATTCTTATCGCATTTCTGATTCTTGTCTTGTTCGTGAGTCTCGCGATTGTTTCAACTGTGATTTCATTTTTGATTGTCGTAACTGCGAGAACTGTTTTGGTGCCTGGAACAAACGTAACAAAAAGTATCTTTGGTGGAACGAGCAGTTGTTAGAGGATGAATGGAAACGTCGACGGGCCGAAGTTGATTTGGGACTGCGATCAGCTTTTGACGAAAATAAAAAGAAGTTCAGACAAGCGGTCTTGGAAAAATCTATTTGGCCAGAGAATTTCAATCTTAAATCAGAAAGTAGTAGTGGTGAATATTTAACTGATTGCATCGATTGCGATCATGCATACTTTGGTGAGAAATCGAATAATTCTGATTGGGGTTGCTGGTATAACAATGCCCGTGACTGTTGTCACTGTGACGGACCATTTTCTTCCAACTGTTATGAGTTTTCTGTAATGATTAAATGTGAGAACTGCAAATTTTGCTGGACTTGTTCAGAGTCGATCGGCTGTGAATACTGTATAAATTGTTATACCTGTGAAGATTGCTTTGGTTGTGTTGGGCTGAAGCGTAAGCGTTTTCATATCTTTAATAAAGAGTATTCTGAAGACGAATATTGGTCTAAGCTCGACGAAATTAAATGTGCCATGCTTGACGCTGGTGAGTACGGTAAGTTCTTCCCCTGGTCAATGGCACAAAGTTATATTCCAGATACTGGTGGGCGTTGGAATTTTGGGATGACTTTGGAAGAGTATAAAGAGTTTGGTATTCCAGATTATGAGATTGGTGACAAAGGGGCCTTTGGTCCTTTGGCTGAAAGGTTGGATCAGGCGCGCAATACAGATGATATGCCAGACAACATTGACGACCTTGATCAGTCTTGGGTTAATGTGCCGATTCTGGATAAACAGATTAATCGTCCGTTTTCAATTACGCCGAGTGAATTGCAGTATTGTCAGAAGTATCGCGTTCCAGCATCACAAACACATTATTACAATAAAGTCTGGACAACTTTTTCTGAAATGAATCTGGCTGTGGCTGATCAGCAAAAGTGTGATTCTTGTGGCAAGAGTATCTCTGTTGCCCGCAATCAGGTTTACAAAGAACGCACGGTATATTGCCGCGAGTGTTATTTGAAATATCTTGAAATAAATAGTTAAAAAAATAAATATTAATATGAAACCTTATTTAAAACATATCACGTTGGTCAGCCTTTATCTGGTGGCGTTTTTAACGTTTTGTTTTTCCGTTTATTATTTTACCGAGCGATCATTGGTTGGAGCTTTCGTTGCCTTGTTGATCTTCATGTCAATATATACCTTGATGGTCGTCAAAGATATTAAATTTTTCAGTCCCTTGGCCTATTTTTCTTTGTTGGTCACAGCTTTTTTTACTTTTGCCGTATCCGCCAATCAAGTTGATGGCAGGTTTCTAAGTGTCAAAGACGAGCAGTCATTTCTTTTGACTTTGGCTGTCATCTTAGTTTTTGTTCTCTTTAATTCACTTTGTTGGGTCCAAACGAAAAAAGGATGGAAAAAAATTGTCGGTCTGATATTCACCATTTTGTCGGTTCTAGCCTTACTACTTTTTGGAACCAGCTCGCCGAATTATTTTCAAAATTTTATTTATACGCGGATTTTTATTCTGCTTCTGTTGATTCTTAGTATCTACTCGATCTTCAAAAAGAAAACACTAATCAGAATTTTTGGAATTCTCGGGGTGATCATATCGGTTTCCGCACTATTTTTGGGCGCAGCTTTGTTTATTGCCCAAACCTACCAGCTTGATGAACAAGAGCAACAAGAGGTGATTGCTTTTCTTGATCCGAAAATAAATGAGATGTTTGATTATTATAATCAAGAGGATTACGAAAATTTTTGCAAGTATTGCGGAACGGATTTACAGATGATGAATAACAGTAATCCGATGATCAACAATAAAGAAACACTTGGTGATTTTGAATATTTCGGTCAACCACAGATCAAATATGAAGCCAGCTTTTATTATGTTGAATATCCTGTAAAATTTACAAAATCGGATACGCTGTATTATCTAACCTTCTTACTTCAGGATATTTCCGCTGACGGGACAATTTATGGTTTTAGTATTTCTGAAACACCAGCGACACCATAATATGAGCAAAACCCCACAATACGATGTCAAAGTAAAAAAGATTCTTGATCAGCTGAAATCAGGTGACGAGCAGGTTTGCCCGTTGTCCGGAAAGACTTGGGTTTTGGACGATAAAGAGCTTGAGATTTGTCATCGTTTTAATGTTCCACCGAGCAAAGTCGAACCAAAGCTTCGTCTGGATTATTTAAACGCATTCAATACCGGTCTTTCGATTTGGTGGAAGGAAGATGTAAATGGAGAAGTAATTTTATCTTCGACACACTCTGACTCGCCTTTCGAAGTGATGAAAGAAGAAGAATGGCAGATGAGTGACTTTATTGATCGCGCACAGGATTATGATTCAGAGCGAGCAGTAATCGATCAACTTTGGGATTTGCGTTTGAAGATTCCGGAAAGCGCCACACGCTCGACTTCATGTGAGAATACCATTGGCGTAGCTTCTTATAAATGTGTTGATAGTTACATGGCTTGTGGTTCAATGGTTAATCGATGTCATTATACTTACACCATGGTCAATGGTGAGGATTCAGTTGATGTGGCCAATGGGGAAGAGGCAATCAGGTCATTTTTTGTTGGCGGTTCTCAAAAAATTGTTGATTGCGAGTATGTCCTGGAGTCATCCGAGTGTCTGAATTCCAGTTTTCTATTTGATTGTCATAATTGTGAATTTTGTTTTGGAACCACAAATAAGCGTTATAAAAAGTATCTGTGGTTTAATAAGCAGTTGAGCGAAACAGAATGGAAACAGCGACGGGAAAAGGTTGATCTCGGCTGTCGTTCACAGGCTGATGAATATTATCAAAAATTTATTTCTTTGATTCAAGAACAGGCAGTTTGGCCAGAATGTTTTTCAGTCGGGAACCAAGATGGAGAAGGTGAACACGTCCTCGGTTGTACTCGTTGTCAAGATTGTTACTGGGTCTTGCGCAGTACGGATTTATATCGCTGTCGTTTTGGTATGGAAAATGAAGGTTGTGCTTATGTTTCCGGTCCGGGCTGGGCCAAGAATGGTTATCTGACCACCGGATCAACTTACAGTAACGGAGTTAAGTTTTGTATGGCCGGATACAGTATGATAAATTGTGAATACTGTGCCATGTGTCTTGATTGCGAAAATTGTTTTGGCTGTTTTGGATTGAAGAAAAAACGTTGGCATATTTTTAACAAATCGTATTCAGAAGAAGATTATTGGACCACGGTTGATCAGATCAAATGTCAGATGCTCGAAGAGGGAAGTTATGGTGAGTTTTGGCCAGCTAAGTTTTGTCTGCATGGTTTTAAAAATTCGATAGGCGAACTATACTTTGGATATGATCTTGAGGATTTAAAGAAGTGGGGTGCTACTGTCTATGATCAAAATCAAGGTTTGGTCTTGGCACCGAAACAACTAGGCCGTGATTCAGAGGCGGTATCAGAAATACCAGACTGTATCGATCAGATTGACCCAGAACGATTTGTTGGGGTACCAATTCATGACTCAAAACTTGATCGAGAGTTTTCAGTGATAAAATCTGAATTTGAAATTTACAAAAAGAAACGCTGGCCGTTTCCAAGGCAACACTTTATTTCGCGCTTAACTGATTTGATTCGCCACTCCAATTCGCCACATAAAGAGTATCGTCAATGCGACTCATGTCAGGTTGATATTGTAACTTATAAAAATTTGAAGTTTCCAGAACGGAAAGTTTACTGCCGGGAGTGTTATTTAAAGTATCTCGAACAAAACGGATAATTTGGGGAACGACAGGCGTCAGCCTGTCAAACTGACAAGCTTACGCTTGTCGATCCCATGCAAAGCATATGTCAAAAACACCACAATACGATGC
>JBDRNK010000046.1:0-2700 GCA_043811105.1 Candidatus Uhrbacteria bacterium | reverse complement strand
AATGCAAATGCAAGCTATTGGCTCTGACATTGCCATGCAGCTCGACGAAGTTGCCCCTGGTGATTCAGATCGTGATGTTTACGAATCAGCCATGGAACGGTCGATTAAGTGGGCCAAGCGATGTCGAGAGGAGGCTGATCGGTTTTGTGGGAAAGACGCCCGTAAGGGCGTCAATCAAAGCGACACCCTTACGGGTGTCGGTCCCACCCGATCTCAGTTATTTGGCATCATCCAAGGCGGTACACATGAAGACCTTCGAGAACGATCGATCAAAGGGTTGCTAGACATTGGATTTGATGGCTATGCCATCGGCGGTCTGTCAGTTGGTGAAAGCAGGGAAGATGCATATCGAATCACAGAATTCTGTACTGATCGATTACCAGAAGATAAGCCAAGATACTTTATGGGCGGTGGCATGCCGGAAGAGATCGTGCATTATGTTAGTGTCGGAGTCGATATGTTTGACTGTGTAATTCCAACCCGTAACGCCAGGCATGGTACACTGTTTGTCTGGACTTCTGAAGGGATTGACAAGCGTCAGCTTGTCAATCAAAATGACACCCTTACGGGTGTCGGTCCCTCTTGGTATAAAACCATCCACATCACCAACGAAGAATTCAAATTCGACACCGGCCCAATCGATCCGCACTGCGATTGTCCAACGTGTCGGACAACATCGCGCGCATACCTTCGCCACTTATTCGCTACCGGCGAAATCCTAGCCATGCGCTTAGCTACAATTCATAATATCAGCTTTTATCTTAGACTGATGAAAGAGTTAAGAAAATCTATATGATCTATTTAATTGGTGGATCACCGCGAAGTGGAAAAACCACCTTGTCTATAAAATTGTCTAAGAAACTTGGTGTCCCTTGGATTTCGAGCGATTATATTAGATCATTTATTTTGCCATACATTCCTAAAAAAGATATCGCATTCAGAATGCCAATCGAGGAAATGTTTTTCAAGAAATCAAAGTGTAATAATGATTTGTATTATCAAAATTATTCTCTATCAGAACAAATCCAGGCTGATATTATAGAAGGAAAGACTATGTGGCCAGGAATAAAAAGATTTATTGAGAATTCAATTTGGTCAAAAAATAGTTTTATTATTGATGGAGTACACTTATTACCAGAAATGGTCAGTCAATTTAAAGGCACTTCTTTTTGGAAAAATATCAAGATTGTTTATTTGGTCAAAACCGATGAAGAAAAGATTCTGCCTGGTTTTTGGAAGAGCAACGACCCATCAGACTGGCTTCTTACGTGTACAAAGAAAGATAAAATTTTTTCAGAAGCCGCGAAGATGGTTGCTAAATTTGGTCGATACCTTGAAAAGGAAGCCAAGAAATACGGACTGAAGGTTTATAATACTGATCAAAATTTTCAGAAGAAGATTAATCAGGCAGTAAAAAACTTGTCTAAATAAGGAGGATTAAAAAGATTGGGTCAGAATTTTTTATCTATACCACTGGCGAAATCCTGGCCATGCGTTTAGCCACAATCCACAACATCAGCTTTTATTTAAGACTTATGAAAGAGTTACGAGATAATATAAAGTAGCATCGATCATACTAATAGCTTGCTATGTGCCATTGATTATTACCTATTATTACCTAAAGAAAAAACCATCTAAGTAAGATGGTTAGTCACGACCAGGGAGTTGACAGACAAATTTGAGAGATTTGATGATTCGTCCGGTGAGGCAGCATGATTCACCCACGTAGACGACCCGACATCGAGGACAAGATCTGAAAAAAGTACCAGTGCTTTCGAGAATGAATGACCCTTTTGGCTTGCTTGCGTAATCAAGCTCTTTGCCACAGGATGGGCAGTCTTTGATGTTTATTTCATGGCCAGGTTTTTTGATCTTATCAAGCGGATTGTTAGACATCTTGCCTCTCCTATAGCTATTAATGATCAGGACACGTTGTCCAGCAGATCAAGAGTTGAATGATCTTTTGGAATTTGTCGCCGAGCTCTGGGTCTGGTCGGCTTGACATTCTTGGTGGTTTTGTCTGAGCCAGGAGTTGGCCACGGCTTTGTTGCCGGAAGCCCGTTATTGAAGTTATATTCTTGGCCACAAATGCGGCATCTGAGGCGCAAGCCGTCGCTACTCAACTCAGTCGGTTGTTCACAGTATGGACAGTCCATAGTTCCTCCTGCTTTCATTCAACCACTTTAATTGCCTTTTGTAAACCCTATGACTAAAAAACAAATACTAATTGAATATTTGCCGAGGACGTTGTGGTTGATAATAGGGGTTGTTTTGTTTCTAACAGAGTTTTATAACGGACAAGCAGTGTCCCTGGTGCAAGATCAACTGCTTTTAACTGTCGGCATTTCCTTGGCAGTTCTAGGTTTGCTGTATTTGGTCTTGGCCAGTTGGCATATTTTTAAACCAATGTTTACCAAAGAGCTGGTTGTAAATGGGCCATATCGTTTTGCCCGACATCCGCTGTACGTGGCTTTGTATTTGACTTTGATCGGCTTCGGACTCTTGTTTTTCTCATGGACTTGGTTTGTTATCTTGCTAGTAGCGATTCCTTTGTGGTACTTGATCTGTCGAGCTGAAGAAAAACAGATGTCAGAACTTCAAGGTCAGGCCTACCTTGACTATCAGAAACAAACCGGAATGTTTTTTCCGAAACCAACAGCAGTTTCAATTCTGTTCGGTCTGATCGTTTTGGCAACCATG
>JBDRNK010000045.1:0-7963 GCA_043811105.1 Candidatus Uhrbacteria bacterium | reverse complement strand
CTACACTTGTGAAAGTGATATTGGATACTGTAATGGCGGGTATTATTCTGACGATGAAAACGAATATATTTACACCGCTCAACCATGTATTGATCAAGAATATTTGGTAAGCAGTCGAGCTTGCGAGTACTACCCATTAGCAGATGATTCTAACTCAGAATCAGGTGATTGTGTTACCAGAGTGTGTGATGCTAATTGTTTGAACTCTTGTCCAATGAATTATGAAGAGGGTACAATTTTGATTTCGGCCGAAGCTGAGGAAAGCACTTCAGATTCAATCGAGTTATATAGTTGGTTATCTGGTTCTGATCCAGACACCTCAACTCTATACTTCCCAGCCTGTAGCGTAGCCACTTCATTAACCGCAGATGTATCTTTCGAAAACATCGAAGACCCGGAAATTGATATTATTATCTTACTTGACGAATCAGGAAGTATGGCTAGAACAATGGATGATGCTATAAATTGTACAAATGTTGAAAATTATTGTGAGGGTGGCGTTGATGATGATTATATCGAGTGTACTGACGATTCAATTTGTAGTGGCGTGCCTTGTATCGAATGTGTATCCCGCGCTCAGGTTGCTCACGAAGTTATGGGCTACGCCATTTCAGAAATGTTTGGTACTTTTGAAGATGGTAAACTTCAAATTGGTATTACCACGTTCCAGACAGATGTTTATTATGAGTGTTTTGGGGGGCCAAACGCTGGTAATTCCTGTGTAGTGGGTAATGGTGATTGTGATGATGATAATAACATACTCAATGGCACGGGTTTTTGTCTAGAGAATCGAACATGTTCTACAACCGAAGTTCATGAACCAGTAGCTTCAGAATTTTTAAGCAGTATATTATCAGAGGTATATTCATTGAATGATCACCCGGTTAATGGTACACCAACCGTTAAGGGTTTTGATGATGTTGGAGATATATTTGAAGATTCAACTGCTGCTGAAAAGATTT
Organism: Candidatus Uhrbacteria bacterium; assembly: GCA_043811105.1. Lineage (GTDB taxonomy): Bacteria > Patescibacteriota > Patescibacteriia > UBA9934 > CAZDDW01 > CAZDDW01. The sequence goes on along the minus strand of JBDRNK010000045.1, from coordinate 7,001 downwards.
TGATCTTTATTGGTGATGGTGCGGCCTCAAATGCTTGTGATTATGGTGATGAAGATTATGTTTGTACTAATGATTTATATGAAGTATTCGATGGAAATACATGTGATCCAGATGCTGGTTGGGTTGCATTACTTGCAACATGTGGTGCAGGTGGCACCTGTGATTCTAGCGAATCTGCGTATTCTGTTGCTCGTGATGAAGCTGATCGACTCAAAGATGATTTGGGTGTAAAAATTTACACAGCAGCGATTTTGACTGATGATCAAAGTAGCGATATTGGGCAGATGGCGCACTATTCAAGTGAAGAGTGTGAAGGGCTTAATTATAATGCTCGATCTGATTGTGAAAGTCCGACCGGGGTACCTTATGCTTACGTTGCTGAAACCGCGACTGAGTTCGAAGAAATGTTTGACGCCATTATTGATGCCATTCGAGGAATTAGTGTTACCTACACAACAGTGCTTGGAGTAGCACCAAACGAAGTAACCATTCGAAATTCAGGGCTTGTGCTTGACGGCATTGGTTTGCCGATTCCGTTGCCAGCTGGATTTGAATGTGATGATGAAGAAATCGGTGTGCCGTTTAGAGTTGAATTTAGTGGTACCGGACCAGTAACTTTAGAAAATATAACCGTTGAATATTGTCCTTTATGGTAGACATGAATCAAAACCAAGCTTATCAATACTATCAAGAAGAGCCTTCAAGGCAATTGCCTTGGAAAAAGATTTTGATTATTACCGGAATCGTGGTTGTGCTAATAGTAATAATAGTTACCGCGATTCTGATTGTTAAATCTCGTCGCCAAGCTTCTTTAGAATTGCAAGAAGCAATTAGTACTGCTCAGACCGAAGTTGCTCGTGAATCAGTTGAATGTCAGGATATGGAAGATCCAGGTGCTTGTCAGACCAGAATCGTTGTTGGAAAAGTAATTGGTTCTGAAGTAGTTGAACTTTGTGCTATGCTTGATGACGATCAGGTTCTTGATTGTGTCACTTTGTCTGCGCTTGAACAAGCCGATCTTGAGGTCTGTGAATATTTAAGTGCAGAAGAAGATCAAAGTTATTGCCAGGATCGGGTTATTCAAGAGCAAGCTAGTCAGGCGCGTGACTATAGCATGTGTGCCGATATTAGCAGTGCTGATGTTCGTGAAAATTGTCAGGATAATCTGAAGCCTTTGGTCTTAGCATCCGGAAGCTGTGCTGAATATGGAATTGACGAACAAGAATGTGATAATCAGGATGCGGCTGAACAAGCAATTGCCACCGGTGACCTTAAGGCCTGTGATGATCTTAGTGGTACTTGGGTTGATTACTGTCAAGACTTAGTTAATCACGAACAACGAGACGAACCTTCCCCTGTCGCTCCTGACGGAGCTATGGGGGACAAGGAGCCGGTTGTTGATCAGGACAGTGATGGTGATGGGTTGTTAGATTCTGAAGAAGCTACTTATGGAACAGATCCATTAAATCCAGACACTGACGGTGATGGGTATGATGACGGAACCGAAGTTGCTGGAGGATATAATCCTTTGGGAGAAGGAGGTTTATAAGTAACAAGTATCAAGTTTCAATTTTCAAGTTAGGAGGGGTATTACGATATTTTTCCATCCTTGAAACTTGAAACTTGAAACTTGATAATTTTAACATCTATGTTTGACGAACCTAAAAATCAACCCGAAGATATTTTTGCTGATGCTGATCCAGAAGATCAGGTCGATACTCCGACACCAGCTCCAGTACCACCACCAGCGGCTCCGATCGCAGAAGCTGCACCAGCGCCAGTAGCGCCAGTAGCAGATACTCCTGACGCTCCACCCCCCTTCGCTAAAGCTTCGGGGGACAAGCAACCCCCTCCAGCAAAAATTCCACCGAAAAAGCCATTGCCTGAAGCAGTAATGCCAAACGTTGGTTCAGGTGGGGCAATGAAAACAATAATCACTGTTGTTGTTATCGTTGTTGTAATTGCAGCAGCAGCCTTGTTCTCATATTTGCTTCTTGGTCAAAGTGATCCAGAATCAGATTTGGTAATTGATGATGATGTTGTTAATATTGAAGACCTTCAAGAGCCAGAAGAGAAGACCACAGAAATTATTATCCCGACTCCGGAACCGGCAAAAGCAGTTGACACTGATCGTGATGGTTTAACAGATCTACAAGAAGCTGAGATTGGAACTAATATTAAAGTCGCTGACACTGATGCAGATGGTCTTTCAGATTATGAAGAGGTTAACACTTGGAAAACTGACCCTTTAGATCCAGATACTGATGGTGATAGTTTTATTGATGGAGCTGAAGTTAGCTCTGGATATGATCCAAACGGAGATGGAAAAATAATGGAATTGCCAATTGAGGAGGAGTAGAATAAAAAAATAAGTACGGTATATATTTTCTTAATTTCTTAGTTTCTTATTTTCTTACTTATGTTCGAAAAGCCGGAAGAAAAGCCTTTGATCGATCAACCGATTAATAAGAAGACTGCGGCAAAACCAGAGCAGGAAATTTTTGTTATGCCGGAAAAGTATCGTGGTGGAGTTGAGGGCAAACTGCATCAACCGATAAAACCTGAACCCAAACTAGTTGCACCTCCAGCAAAACCATCCCCCTTCGCTAAAGCTTCGGGGGACAAGCCTCCGCCACCAAAACATCCGAAACCTCTGAAGAAAAAGTTTCCAACTAAGTTAGTTATTTTTGGTCTAATTGTAATTGCTCTTTTTGGAGCAGGTGCAGTTTATCTTCTGAGTACAATAGAAACGCCAGCAGAAGTAAAACCAATTGAAACCCCGCCGATTGTCACTCCTGAGCCGGAACCTGAACCTGAACCTGAGCCAGAACCGGAACCAATTGTCACTCCTGAACCGGAGCCTGAACCGGAGGATCCCTTTGATGTTGACTTAACCTCTGGCACTGACTCAGATTCAGATGGCTTAACAGATATTGAGGAATTGCTATATGGTACCAATCCAAGATTACCTGATACAGATTCAGATGGATTTTTAGATGGTAACGAAGTCTTTCATCGTTACAATCCAAGTGGTGACGCCCCAGCTTCTTTGTTTGAGTCTGGAATAATTTCTGTTTTTGATGATCCAAGCTATAGTTATAGTATTTTCTATCCAAGTGCTTGGAATGTTCGTTTGTTAGGCGGTGAACAAGAACAAAGCATGTTTACAGCTCCTTCTGGAGAAGTTATTCAGGTAATACGACAGGATAAATTGGTTGATCAATCAATTACTGATTGGTTCCTTGAACAGGATACTCAGGCCGCTGCTGATCAATTGTTACTGTTTTCAACCAAAGAAGAATTGACCGGAGTAATGAGCCCTGATCGTTTGACAGCTTATCTTGATGTCGGAACAAGTGTATTTATTATCAACTATACTGTCGGCACCAAGCCAACAGTTGAATATTTACAAACTTTTCAAATGATGTTGAACAGTTTGATTCTGAGATAGTTATGTTAAAGGCAGAAGTAAATCAGAGTTTGTTGCGTGGCGGTGCTAAAGTACCATTGAAAAGTGTTGAAAAGTTGTTTAAAATAATCTCATGCATATTGCCGGAAAAAAACAATTGGCAAGTGTCGATCGCTTTTGTTGAACAAAAAGAGATTAAAAAACATAACCGCGATTATCGCGGTAAAAATCAAGTAACCGATGTTCTTTCTTTTACTCACCATCAGGGGGATTTCCTCGGTGAGATTTTAATCTGTTATGATCAAGCCAAGAAACAAGCGACTGAAAAAGGAATCAATACTCGCGACGAGGTAATCATCTTGATCACACATGGTTTATTACATTTGCTTGACTATGACCATCAGACGAAAAAAGAGGCTAAGATAATGTATTCTATTCAGGATTGGATTTATGAAAACTATCAAACAACTAAATAAGAGTTTGCACCACGCATTTAATGGTGTGCGTCAGGTTTATAAAACGGAGAATAGTTTTCGCCTGCAGATTTTAGCTGGTTTGCTTGTGGTGATTTTAGCTTTTTATTTGCCTTTGCAAGCCTGGGAACAGGTTATCGTGATTATCATGATTGGTTTTGTTTTAGTGCTTGAATTAATCAACAGTGTTTTTGAACGTTTGGTTGACAGTTTCCGTTCCAGGGTGCACCCTATGGTAGGGGAGATCAAGGACATTATGGCAGCGACAGTTTTGTTGGCCTCAGTTTTTACAGTAATTATAGGTTTAATTATTTTTATTCCGTATCTTGTAGATTTTATTTAATATGGCAGAAGAGATTATCACTGGGTTAGATATTGGTTCACACACCATTCGCGTGGCTGTGGCTCAATTAACACCGCTTAGTGAAAACAAAGACCAGGTACATGTTATCGGGGCGGTTGAAGTGCCTTCAGAAGGGGTGAATAAAGGAACAATCACTTCAATTGAAGATGCTACTTCTTGTGTATCCAAAGCTTTAGAAACAGCTGAACGTCTAACCGGTTTTCCAATCAACAATGCTTGGGTTGGAATTTCCGGGTCGCATATTACGACCCAGGAAAGCAAAGGTGTGGTTGGAGTGGCCAGAAGTGATGGTGAGGTTCGCGAAGAAGATGTTGAGCGGGCGATTGAGGCCGCGCGAACAGTAGCTACCCCAACAAATTATGAAATCCTTCACGTTATTCCGAAAAGTTTTACTGTTGACGGTCAGCGGGGAATTAAGGATCCGGTTGGTATGAGTGGAATTCGTTTAGAGGTTGACGCGGTAATAATTCAGGGACTGACCTCCCAGATTAAGAATATAACCAAATGTATTTATCGCACCGGTCTAGAAATTGATGATTTGGTTTATTCTGCTTTAGCAACCGCTGAGGCTACGGTGACCAATCGGCAAAAGGATCTGGGAGTAGCTGTATTGAATATTGGAGCCTCAACCAGTAGTTTAGTAATTTTTGAAGAAGGCGATGTTTTACATACGGCAGTGCTACCAATCGGAGCTGGGCATATAACTTCGGATATTGCCATTGGTTTGCGGACTTCGATTGAGATAGCCGAGCAAGTTAAGTTGGAATACGCCACGGTACAGCCGGCTGATTTTAATAAACGAGACGAGTTCAAGCTGTCAGAGTTCGGTGGTCAAGACGAAGAAATTTATTCTAAAAAGTTTGTGGCTGAGATCGCTCAGGCTCGAGCTGAGGAAATTTATGAAAAAGTTGATACTGAGTTGGCTCGTGTTGATCGATCGGGAATGTTGCCGGGTGGAGTTATTTTGACCGGCGGTGGATCGAAAATGTCCGGTATGGTTGATTTAGCGAAAAAATCCTTGCGTTTACCAGCGACTGTTGGTAGCCCGATTGGAATTACCTCTGTAGTAGATAATGCATCTGATCCTTCGTTTAGTACTGTGATTGGTCTTGTGTTGTGGGGTCATAGCATTCAGTCTGTTCATGGACGAGGTCGTTTTGGAAAAATTTTTGGCAATATGGGAAAGTTGGATAAAGTTGGATCTGGGATCATCAAGCTGTTCAAGTCTTTAAAGCCGTAGATTGGAAAGACGCCGTTAGGGTGTCAATTGAATCTGTGGGACCGACACGCGTAAGCGTGTCTTTTTAAATGGCCAGCCACGGAAGACTCCCCGAACCAGACGCTTCGCGTCGGTACGGGGCAGGCAGTGTTTGGAAAGTAACAAGTAACAAGGGACAAGGTTCAATGAAGTGTCAAGTTACAAATATCAACTTGTTCCTTGATCCTTGTTCCTTCCTTGATACTTGAAACTTGTAACTTGAAACTTCTCCCTGCTGATTCCCATGGCTGGCCCGGCAGCTGCCGGGCTGGCCAGCAGGGTGTTGTGCTGTAAATCAACTTGACAACTAAACGTATCTGTCATACAGTATTTTCATCGATCACAAAACTTATACACAATAAATACTTTTGATCAAAAATAGTGTTCATCCCGTCAAACGGGACTACGCAAAAATATATGGCTGAAGTAAAACCAGACATTGAAATGTTCGCCAAGATCAAAGTGATTGGACTTGGTGGCGGTGGAGGAGCTGCGATTAATCGCATGATTTCAGAAAAGATAAAGGGAGTAGAATTTATTGCCGTTAACACTGACGTTCAGGCCTTACATCAAAACCTGGCGCCAACAAAGATAAGTGTTGGTAAAACAGTAACCCGTGGATTAGGTGCCGGAATGAATCCGGACATGGGACGCAAAGCAGTTGAGGAAAATCAGAATGAGATCCGCAACGCTCTTAACGCAGCTGATATGGTCTTCCTGACCTGTGGCCTTGGCGGTGGAACCGGTAGTGGTGGAATTCCTGAGGTTGCCAAACTGGCCAAAGATGTTGGAGCATTGACCATTGCGGTAGTAACCAAACCATTCAGTTTTGAAGGTGCCCAGCGCAAGCGCATTGCTGACGAAGCCTTTAATGAATTAATGAAATATGTTGATACGGTGATCAGTATTCCCAATGACCGTGTTCTACAAATAGTTGATAAAAAAACTTCTTTGCTTGATGCCTTCAAAGTAGTAGATGATGTTCTCCGACAAGGTGTTCAAGGAATTTCTGAATTGATTACGGTTCCGGGAATAATCAACGTTGACTTTGCTGATGTTAAAGCGATCATGGAAGATGCTGGTTCTGCACTGATGGGAATTGGTTATGCTGAAGGTGAAGGCCGGGCTATTGAGGCTGCAAAGCAAGCTATTGCCAGTCCTTTGCTGGAGTTATCAATCGATGGTGCGAAAGGAATTTTGTTTACAGTTACCGGTGGTCCTGATCTGGGAATGCATGAGGTGGCTGAAGCGGCAAAGATTATTACCGGTTCTGCTGATGAGGATGCCAAGGTTATTTTTGGTGCCAATATCAGTGAAGACATGAAAGATGGTGTGCGTATTACTGTTGTCGCTACCGGATTTTCTTCTCGTGAAAAACGAACGGTTACTGCCCAGGGTGCAATGGAAGTTCCATCTCAAGGAATGTGGAGCTCTTCAAGTTTACAGGTTGATGATGAAGACAAAGATCTTGAACCAAAGCGAGTGCCAACAAAAAAG
>JBDRNK010000044.1:0-6763 GCA_043811105.1 Candidatus Uhrbacteria bacterium | reverse complement strand
GGGCCGCAGTTGAGAATGTGGTGAAGAAATAACTCCAACCAGCTTTAGCTGGTTCGTGTGGGATCGACAGGCGTAAGCCTGTCATTTTGTTATAAAAACCTCCCAGTTCTTGTCTGTCTTTTCCCAACCTTTAAGGTTGGGTATATATGTTCCCAACCTTTAAGGTTGGGAACATATGATTTAAGCTCGAGTTTGGCTTATCCGTTCACCTCTGGTAAAATGGGGCCGATATGTCAGAAACGCTTTATCGAAAATATCGACCGGTTCAGTTCAAGGATGTTGTCGGCCAAGAGCATGTTGTAACCACAATATCCAATCAGCTTCTCGGCGATAGCGTCGCCCATGCTTATTTATTTACCGGACCGCGCGGGGTTGGAAAAACCACGCTGGCTCGTCTTTTGGCTAAAGCAGTAAACTGTGAAAAAAGAACCGAAGTCCAGCATGAGCCATGTAATCAGTGTGGCGCGTGTGTTGAGGTAAATGTTGGAAATTCACTTGATGTTTATGAGATTGATGCTGCTTCGCATACCGGCGTTGACAATGTTCGTGAGAATATTATCGAGTCTGTTCGTTTCGCTCCGAACCAGCGTAAGTTTAAAGTGTACATTATTGACGAGGTTCACATGCTTTCAACCCCGGCTTTTAATGCGTTGTTGAAGACTTTAGAAGAACCACCGGCTCATGCCATGTTTATTTTAGCCACGACCGAGATTCATAAAGTTCCGGAAACAATTATTTCTCGTTGTCAGCGTTTTGATTTCAGACGCATTCCTGCTGATCTGCTGGTTAAACGATTAAAAAGCTTGGTTAAGCAAGAGGAAGTTGAAGTTGATGATTTGGTGCTGATTGAGGTGGCTCGACATGCTGAAGGGTGTTTACGCGATGCTGAGAGCATGATCGGACAGATACTGGCTATTGGTGAAAAAAATATTACTTTGGAGCAGGCTTCTCTTGTTCTGCCAACAACAAATCTTTCATTCGTGGTTAATTTTGTTGAGGCGATTGGAAAAAACGATGCCAGCGGTGCTGTGCAAATGATTAATAAGTTTGTTGAGGAGGGTGTGGATTTGGGACACTTTATTGAAGATACTGTGGCTATTTTGCGCAGTATGTTGTTTGGAAAACTAGGTGGATTAGAACATTTAAAGCATGAATTTGACCCTGAACTTGAGAAGCGAGTTTTAGGATTGTTGGATTTATTTGAAACTGAACGGTTGGCAGCCGGCATCAACCTCCTCCTTGATGCCCGCCGTGCTGTTCGTATTGAAAAAATCCCACAGTTACCACTCGAGCTCGCTGTCGTGGAACTCACAACTCAAAACTCACAACTCAAAACTGATCAGTCATCAGATAGAAAGGAGACCCCTCTCCCAAAAGTGCAGAGTAGGGAGGAGGATCTTGGAATTCAGAAAATAAGAAAAGAAGAAAATAAAGAAATAAATCCGGAGCTAAATTTAGATCAGATTAAGACACGTTGGAACGAGGTATTTGAACTGGTTGCACAGAATAATGGCTCGTTACCACTGGTGTTGCAATCCGCTGAGATTATTAGTCTTGAGCAAGAAAGATTACATCTTGGTTTCCAGTTTGCTTTTCATGCGGAGATGATCAATGAACAGAAAAATAATCTTAAAATTTCCGAGGCAGCCAGCCAGATCTTTGGGTCAAAGGTGCTGGTAAAAGCGGTTCATCGAGCCAGTGAAAAAGATGAGGTTGTAGCTGATCTGGTAGCCGAGTTTGGTGGAAAGGTTGTAGGATAAAAACCCCTGACCAAGTGGTCAGGGGTTTTTAGCTTGTTAAAGCAATTAGTTGTAGATTTGGTGAAACAATATTCCAGCAACCACAGCAACGTTTAATGATTCGATCTTGTCTGATGTTTTGATCTTGATTAATTTGTCTGCCAGATCGCGAACTTCAGAATCGATCCCGTGCGTTTCGTTTCCGAGAACTAGGCAGAATAGGTCAGACTTGACGCCCTCACGGGCGTCTTTCCCTTGTATGTCATGTCCATCCAGCGCAGTTGCTACAATCGGCATCTGTTTTTTAATCTGCCTTAAGATCGTACGTTCTGGGTCATCGGTTAAGATTTGAAGCTTAAAAATAGCATCGCGGGCAGCCTGAATTGTTTTTGGATTATAAACATCAACACACCCAGCATCAAGCACGATTGTAGTTAGATCAAACGCCAGGGCTGAGCGGAGGATTGTGCCAAGGTTACCAGGATCAGAGATTGAGTTGAGGTAGATGATCCGTGTGGGATCGACAAGCGTAAGCTTGTCATTTAAATTGACAGGCTCACGCCTGTCGTTCCCAAACACGACCCCTATCCCAGCCGGTGTATCTAATTGAGAAAAAGACTTGTTCACTTTTTCATCGATCAAATAGTATTCATCAAGCCCACACTCTTGCTCGATCTCAGCCCAGCGATCCAAGTCATGATCAATAAACTCTTGAGTCACGAAAAGGGAAGTCGGCTTAAAACCGCCACGAATTGCATCGAGCAAGATGGTTGCGTTCTCAATCAAAAATTGCCCGAACTCCTGCCGATACTTTTTCATGGCCAGCTTTTTTAGTTGTTTGATTTTTTCGTTATCTTTGCTGGTGATTTCAATTGCTTTCATATTTTGCTAAAAATTGTTTAGTTTCTTGTAGATCTTTCGAATATACGCTTATTTTTTGAATTGAACAAGTGCCACGGACTACAAGCTGGAGTCCGCCACTGAGTTCTTTGGTCTTGACTGATTGCTTGCCATTTCGAACTTGTTGAATCTGACCGAGCGATATTTTAGTCACTTCATCACGTCGCATCAACCCACGCACGATCGGCAAAGCCGGCTCGATGACGCTCGAGTGCTTACTAGTTTTCTTTCCGGCAATATGTTTGGGCATACTTTAAGCATAATACCATACTTTATCCACAGTCGGTGCCTGACCCCCGGTGCCTGACCCCGTTGAGTAATAGCGTCTAACTGTTGGCAGAGATAGTTTTGTTAGCTCAACGGCTTGATCTACTCGTATCTTCTTTTGCCAACACCATATAAGGCACCAAAGGTGTTGTAGACTTATTTTCATTCCTCGTAACCAGGTTACACTGGTAAGACTAAATTTATTCCTGCACCTGGCACATCGCCAGAGCTTATTATATTTAAGACATTGAACCTTATTCTTCTTACCACAGTCAGGGCACCAGACCCCACGTGAGCCAAAGATAATCTTAATTAAATGTTTCCTCATTTGCTTTTCTGTAGGAATCTGAGACAATGCATGGGCGAAAGTCATAGGATTGTAATGGTTATGGTTTAACACATTCCATTATACCTGTGACTTTTGCTTAACTATACCCAAAAACCCCTCAGCGTAAGCTGAGAGGCTTTCCTGGGCTCCCTTGTAGTAGACAGGGATAGTTGCATCCCTGTCACTACAGGGGTAAGCCACGAAGTGAAAGTTCGCCAGACAATGCAAAAAGCCCGCCGTCTGGCGAGCTTTCTACTTCTTGGTTCCGGGACAGGGACTCGAACCCCGATTAACTGGACCAGAACCAGTCGTCCTGCCGTTAGACGATCCCGGAAAATTTGTCTAATTATTGCGAATATACTATCATTACGAATATAATTAGTCAATAATCTTATGATCAGAAAAAAGAAGTTAATAATCTTACTATCAATTATTGCTATTTTGGCCTTAGGTACAGCGGTTTTTTTGTATTTACTGATTACCCCTGAACCTATCGCAGAAATCCAGAAAACTACTGATTGCGATATTAATGGTGACGGCCTGGTTGACGAGCGGGAAAATCGACGTTGTTTTGAGGATGATATCCTTGGTATTGATTCAACGGATAAAATTGAACGAATTGAAAAAGAAGGGACGATTGATCTGCGTTTACCGTCAGATGGTGCTGACGGAGGGACATTAGCAGTTCGACTCTATATTCCAGATAATCCTCGATACGATCAAAGTGCCCCGGTAATCATTTGGGTGCCAGGTGGTTACGAGATGAAAGGGATTGATCATGGTCTTCCACCAAATACTGATGATGTTATTGTGGCAACTTTTATTTTTCCTGGTGCAACTGATGAATGGTCAGGTTTTAGTTCTGACGGAGAATATGATTGGCGCGGAGAGAACTGCATCCGTGCTTTAGCTGATGTAATTTTATTCGTGGCCGGTGAACTTGAAGACTCAGAAGGGAACACGATCGACGATCTTTCGCCAATACCTGTGATTCACAATAATATCGGTGCTATCGGATCTTCTAACGGAGGAAACTTACCAGTGGCTGCAGCTGCTTTGTATGGTGACGAGTTTGATCAATATCTACGTTATATTATCCAGTGGGAAACACCAGTTTCGTCACAAGTAGCTAATCGTGATTTTGGTCGAGTTTGGGTCAAAGAAGGTGGGCCGAAAAATGATTACTTTAACTTGCGCTACGCTGGATATGGAGATTTGGAGTTTATTGGGGATTATTCTGATCTGACATATGACCCAACCCAGGAGTATAGTCCGATCTTTCATGATGGCAACGGCGACGGAGTTTACACAACAACGCCTGATTATTATGGAACGCATGTTAGCGGTCCGGATGTGAACGGTGATGGTATTTTGTCACTTGATGAAGATTTTCCTTTGGACGGATATCAAGGTGGGGAAGATGGTCAGATCTGGTTTTTTTCACGTCCGGCAACTCAAGCCATGTTTGATAATGATATTTTTGCCGGTTATGGTTGGCCTGATGATATTGCAACTCCGGCGGAAGCAGATGCTTATTGGGATGTTCGCGAATCTGTTTATATGTATGATGATGCGTTGGATAACATTCCGAATTTGGAAGCCATGGTTTTGGCAAATGTTGTTGATCATGTTCAAACCAATCCTGAAAAACCACACATTCGCCAGGCGTTTGAAGGTTGGTTGGATCACGGAGTTTCTTGGGTTCAACTCAATCCGAATCCAGAATATGTGATTGAAGCCTATCCAGGTGCTAGAAAACTAGGCAATGATTTGCCAGATAATGTGCCAAACAAGGCTCCGCGTGACTGGGCAGATATAAATACTTATGCAATTCCTGAGGAGCTCGAAGCTGCAGCCTATCAACTCGGTGCTGTTTATCAAATGATGGATCGTGCGCAAAATAAATAAAATATGACCAAAAAAACCAAAAATTTAGTTTTATTTCTAGTAATTCCATTATTAATTTTATTGGCTGCATTTTTGATTGTTTGGTTCATCCTTCCTTCAGATACTTTTGATCCTTGCGATTACAATCAAGATGGTCTTGTTGATGAACGTGAAGATTTAGTTTGTCAAAGAAAACCAATCGTATCTCCGGTTGAAAAAATCGTTGATGAAACTCTGCATCGTTACGGCCGTGGAGAAGAGTTTATAACATACGTTGAAAGTGAAGGTATCGGTGATATTGCGGTTTTGATTGACATTCCGGAAAATCCGCGCTATCCGGAAGGTGCACCAATCGTGTTCGATGTATCGACCTGGTTTGCCGGGCTTGTTGGCTTTCATGACAAGTTTGATGCCACAGCGATCGGAGCAATTAACATCAACCACCTTTGGCCAGGTAATTGTGATCCGCGATTGGATGTCTGTTCTGAGGGTGAGAATGATTATGGTGGACCTGATTCTATCGCCAGTCTGCGCGATGCAATTCGTTTTGCCACCGGCTTAATTCCGAATACCGATGGCTTTTATATCGAAGAATTGCTTGAAGTCACACCTTTGTTAGACAATGTAGGTCTTTATGCGTCATCACACTCAGGTGTTGTGGCCACCAATGTTCTGGCTTACTACGGTAGTGAGTTTCCAACAGTAAAATATTTTATTGGCCGGGAAAATCCAACTCTACCGCAGATGTATCCCTTGGAGATCGGGCATTGGGATGAACAGCATCATCCGGTTCAGAATCCGTTTTATAATCCTGATGGTTATACACGTGATTCGATCGAAGTTGATTATTCGACCGTGTGTTGGATTCAAAATGCTGAGTATCCTGAGGGCCGACCTTGCCATGAATTGGCTAACGGTGACAAATATATTTTGGATGATAAAGGTCCGAACATGTGGGGCAAACGTTATTTTTCTGCTGAGTTAACTCAGGCTTTGTTAGACACTGGATCTTTAACTTTGGACAATTGGCCAGAAGATTTGGCTACACCTGAAGAAACAGTTGAAGTATGGCCATATCGAACGGCAGCTAATCATTACTCACTTTTAAAAAAAGAACTCCCGGATGATTTTAAAGTAATGATTGTTTTTTCCTATGATGATCATGTTCAGGTCGCACTGGATCGACCGCATATTCACCAGGCCTATGATGGATTTTATAAAACCGCTGGAGTTGATTGGGTGCGTCTGAATCCTGATTTGGTATATGCCCAACAGCTTGATTCAAGTTTTCAAGCCGGCTTGTTTTCTGATAACACGGCCAACACTGAACCGACTGACTGGAGCGATTCAAAGAGCTGGGGTCATCCGTACAACGGAACAACGATCGAGCCAATGTCACAAGCAAGTATGGCAGAAATGTGCGACCGGGTTCAGTTTGGTGAGTGGAGCGAGAATCTAGATGAGGTGCTGTGGAGTTATGAGTTTTAAGTTGTGAGTTAAGGTGTTAGATATACTAGCGTTGTATACAATTTCTCGTTATCCTTTAGGAGTATGAGAAATGTAAACAACGACTATGACTATTCATAAAAAAACTCGTTTAACTCCCGTGCAGCGTCGTGAGATCGCTGATAAGTACAACAAC
>JBDRNK010000043.1:0-6920 GCA_043811105.1 Candidatus Uhrbacteria bacterium | reverse complement strand
CAAATTCTTAATCACTAACAACCCAAAACGAATAGTCTGATCATCAATATAAGTAAACGTTTTCAATGATTCATTAATATCCGGAGGCAAAACCTTAATATCCATGCGCCCACACTCATGCACGGCTGCAGCTACTTTTTCCAAATCTGCGGATTCTGCAGTCATTAACGAAGCCATGTATTCAGCCGAATAGTTTGCTTTCATGTACGCGGTTTGATAGGCAACCATTCCATATGACGAGGCATGAGACTTATTAAAAGCATACATGGCAAATGGCTTGATTCTTTCCCAAAGATCATTTGCCAACTTTTTTGGAATTTCATTTGTAACACAACCGCCCTTGAACTTCTTTTCCTGTTCAAGCATTAACTCTGGAATTTTCTTTCCCATGGCTTTGCGGAAAAGATCTGCATCAAGCCAAGAATATCCGGCTAGTTTGATCGCGGTAAGCATAACGTCATCCTGATAAATCAACAGGCCAAGAGACTTTTCCAAAATATCAACTAAAAGTTCGTGCGGGTAATCTATTAACTCTGGATTATGCTTTCGCCGAATATACTCAGGAATAAACTCGATCGGGCCTGGGCGATACAAAGCCACCATAGCCATAATATCCTCAACTCGCGTTGGTTTCAGTTCAACCAGATATTTGGTCATGCCGTCACCGGAAAGTTGAAACACTCCCATAGTGTGTCCTTTGGCTAACAACTCAAAAGTTTTTTTATCATCAATCGGGATATTTTCAATATCAACATCCACCCCCTTAGTCTTACTGACAATTTTAATCGCATCTCCCAAAATCGACAGGTTACGAATTCCCAAAAAGTCCATCTTGACCAACCCAGCGTCTTCAACAGCGTGCATTTCATACTGAGTAATGATCTTGCCCTCGCGGGTATCAATTTGCAATGGGGTAAAATCAGTCAGCGCTGTCGGAGCAATAACCACTCCGGCCGCATGAACTGAAACGTGGCGAGCACAACCTTCAATCTGCATAGCGGTATCTATAATCTGTTTTATCCGGCCGTCGTTGTCATACATCCGTTTCAATTCCAAATTCTCATTCAACGCTCGCTTTAAAGTCATGGGCACGCCCTGCTGACCCATTGGCACCTGTTTTGAAATTTGATCAACAAAAGCATATGGATGACCAAGGGCTCGACCAACATCACGAATTGAACCTCTGGCAAGCATGGTTCCAAAGGTACAAATCTGTGCCACCCGATCCTGCCCATATTTTTCAGTTACATATTTTAAAACCCGATCACGTTGGTTATCAGCAAAATCGGCATCAACATCAGGAGCTGATGGTCGTTCCGGATTTAAGAAACGTTCAAAAGGAAGCTGATAGACCAAAGGGTCGATTGAAGAAATTCCAATAATGTAAGAAACAATCGATCCAGCAGCAGAGCCACGAGTAGTTGTGACCACAGCATTGTCGCGCGCCCACTTTGTATAATCAGCCACTGACAAAAAATATCCAGAATATTCTTTTAACTTAATAATGTCCAACTCATAATTGATACGTTCCTTAACTTCGTCTGAAAGTGGAATATCATACTTTTTCGAGGCCAGATCATAAGTTTGTTTACGAAGCAATGTATCAGCATCATGTCCTTCAGGGATATCAACCGGTGGAAAATGCCAAACACCAATCTCGATTTCAACGTTACAGCGATTAGCGATCTTTTTTGTATTTTCAATGGCCTCGGGTACATCTTTAAATCGTTCAATCATGGTTTCCGGTGCTACCAGCGAAGCATCATAATCAAACTGATTCATCCGTTCATAATCCTCAAGGGTTTTACCACCACGAACACACTGCAAAACTTTCCAAGCCTGATTATCCTCCGGGTGCAAATAGTGACTGTTCTTACAGGCCACAAGTGGAAGGTTCATTTCCTGACCTATTTCAATCAGTGTTGCATTTACTGATTCTTGCTCAGGTACCTCGGGCCGATCAACCAGTTCCAAAAAGAAATTATTCGGACTAAAAATATCAACGTACTCTTTCAAAGCTTCAACCGCTTTTTCTTTACCATAGTCTCGAATCGTCGCTGGAATTTCTCCATAAGTACCCCCGGTCAAAGCGATCAAACCCTCAGAGTATTTTTTTAGCAACTCTTTATCAATTCGTGGATGATAATAAAAACCTTCAAGAAAACCAAGACTCGAAAGCTTAATTAAATTTTTGTATCCTTGATTGTTTTCAGCCAATAAAACCAAGCGAAATGATTTTGCATCAACCTTTCCACGCTTTTCAAGTCGACCATGAGGAGCAATGTAAGCATCCATGCCAATGATTGGCTTGATCTCAGCCTTTTTTGCTTTTTTATAAAACTCAATAATTCCATACATGGCACCGTTGTCAGTCAAAGCCATGGCCTCGCCACCCTGTTGTTGAACATGATCCAAAAGCTGACCAACCTTAGGCAAGGCCCCAAGTAGCGAATAGTGACTGTGTACATGTAGATGGACGAAATCTTTGCTCATATCCGCCATAGCTTACCATGGTAAAAGCACCTCTCGCAAGCTTGAATATGTTTAACTTTATCTATATACATTCTCACTAAACACCACTAACCAATCAACGTATTTGTTCGTACGTACGAACAAATACGTCGAGTCTAATAACATATCGTTGTTACACTATACTTAACCTGAAACGCCACGGGCGCTTACGTCAGTTCCAATTATTATCCTTACCCATTTTGCAAAATTCAGTCTGTGAACAAGCGCGCTAAAATAACTTGCAATATCCTTTTTTGATACCCAAACGCTATCTTGACATTTTTTAAACCCGCACTGCTTCAAGTAATATCGAAAACTATCACGAGCCTTGTTCGCCCCAACCGGAAAATCAAACAACACATAGCACTTCTGATCATTAGGTAAATCGTTTTTTTGTTTCTGTATATTAAATTTCAATAAAGCCTTCTCGCCTTTATCAGTCAAACGAAGTTCAATCTCTTGGCCCTTGTTACGCATCTCAAGCCACTTTTTATTTCTCAAGTCTTTTAGTGCCCTCTTCGCCTTGAGTTTGTCAAATAATTCTTTATGCCTCATATCATCCAAGGCATTTTCCCAGGATCCGATCGAACGATACCGTCTTGAAGTGGTCAAGATATCAAAACACTCACAAAGGAATACAAAAAAATTATTGGCAAAGATTGTTCCTTCTTCAAATATTATAGATTTAACTGTTGTCTTTTTTGTCATATTCTATTTTTGTTAAGAATAAATATATTGAACGCATTTGTTCGTACGTACGGATAAACACGTCAGGTTTTGTGTTAAAAAACTTTAAAAATCAAAATCTGAAACATAAAATGAAAAACTCCCCCAATGTAGGAGGAGTATGTTTATAAGTTGACACGAAAACCCGGGTTTGTCAAGCCAACAAAAAAAAACAGGGTTTCGGAAGGACTCCGATTCCCCGTTGATGCTTCTACCGACTGTTGATGATATCTGGTTCACACGACGTGCCTGGTGCGTTCCAGAAACACTCGGTCTTGCCCCAAGTGATCAAGAAAGCTGCAGCCGGATCATCAGCCTGCAAGCTTGGTGCGCTCCACCAGAACTGATCGATTCGCGGATACGAAACATAGATAGCCGCAACCTTTGTAGCTTCTCGACCATCGAATGGATTGACCCAGGGATCATTATGCAACTTCTTTGTCGCTGCAACAAAAGTGTCCAGATCGGAATCGATCATGAGGTACTCGTTGTAATCATCATCGTCATAGACAACAGTGACTGAGACAATGTGATCAAGCGATGCCTGTGCCATTTGTCCTTCCATCAAAGAATCTGGATCGCCGGCACAGGAGATTGAAAACACAACACCAGCAGTACCCAAGCCAAATGCCCAGATTACCCACAATGCATTCGCGATATACTTCATCGTCTTTCCTCCTTGATTTAAGATCCGTCTAACTAAGAAAGAACTATAGCTTAAATAAGCCCATTTGTCAACCCCTCGACAGGTTCGGGACAGGGTCTTAGCCTTGACTTTTGTGCTAAAATATGCTATAATTCTTTAGTTCATTACAAAAATCCACAACCACGAAAGGAAAAGGTAAAGTGAAACATTTTGTTATTTGTTTGACCCTAATTGCCTGCTCCTTAAGTGGGTGTGTGCTGCAGAACGTTGAAAACGTTCGCGAATGCAGTACTGAAGAACTGGATCAAATCAACCAAGCGTTTGGACTTGGACAGGAGTACCAAGACCTGACTCAGGACTACATCGACCTGTACTGGGAAGGTGAGCCAATCAAAATCGATCAAGTTCACCAAACCTTTGAACAAGCTGAGATCAAGTGCTGTGACATTGTTCCTGATGAAAACGGGGTACAAGGTGCAGCAGCTGGTGCCTGGTGGAATAACACCATCTACATCGACCCGCAGTCAATAACCTATCGCACTTTCTTGACCAACTTCTACTATGAAGAAGGTGTACCGGAAAGTGTTGATCTGACTGATGAAGAAATTCGTCAGCTTCTGGAACAGGCTGAAAATCCTGAACTGGAATATTTCGAACTGTCAGTCAGAGTTAGCAAGTACTATATTGGTCCAGCGATGTTTGCTTCTGGACTGAGTCATGAGGCTTGCCATCTGCACTTTGGCAGTTCTACCAATCATGACGACATCGATACTGATGGTGTTTACCCGGCCGAGGTTGAATCGGTCTGGAGTACTGACATCTGTTATGCCATTAGCCATGCTTCGGAAGAGGCGGCTGATGACATGGATGATCTGGCCTGTGAAAGGGTCGACCGAATCTACAACGAAATCTACGGAATAGAGGACTAGGTAATGAAAAATTTGACCACTTGTTTCGCTCTGATCACCTGCTCTTTGAGTGGATGTGGCTACGGCGACAATTGGACCAATGTTGGTCCGTGCTCGGCTGAGCAAGAAGAAGCTCTGCAAGAGCTGATGGACTTGGCCGAGGAATACCAGGCCGAGGCCGAGATCAACCATGCCGGTTTCTGGACAGGTGAGAAGATCGACTTCGATCTGGTCATGCAGGCCATGCGCCAAGGTACCTACGTGTGTGGTACCAGGGTTGAAATCGATGGCTACGCACCAACGGCCACAACCAACCTGGCCACTGGCTCGGTTGTCATTGACCCTGACGAACACTACATGGGACTTTTCATGGACAACTACATGGATCGTTCCGATGTCCAGATGTACGGCCAGCAGACCTATCAGGAACGCTACGACCGAATCTACTGGTCGGATGATTCATGGAACGAGTATGGAAAATTGCTCGACGAGAATCATTGGTACTACGCTGGGCCACGGATACCGCTCGGATATCTGATCCATGAAGCGGTGCATCTGGCTTACGGTCAGGACAGCCTTCATGACTATGAAGAAGGCAACCCGCCGGATGACGCCTATCTGAACGACATGGCCCATTCGGTGCAGTATGCCTACACTGAACTCTTCCTCGAGCAAAACATGGTTGACTATTACTTCTTGGAAGACTCTTGTTCCGAGATCGACCACTGTCACCCATAACTCCCACCTACAAAAATACACCTCACGGTTCTCGTGAGGTGTTTTTCATATTGAACCAAGTGACACCCTGGCGGGTGTCATTCCCTACTCACCCTTTTCTTTCTTGTCTTTCTTCTTGTCAATAACGTAGTCGAGGACTCGCTTGCCACCGTCGACCAAAAGTCCAAGGCTAGTGGTGGCGTGCTCAAAACGATCCTTCATGGCGGTCAGGGCAATTTCAATCTTTGAAATCTTTTCCCGCGCTTCGGTCATGGTATCGTTAACGTTTTTTAAAATCATGGCCACTTGCCAAATTAGCCAACAAACAAAAGCGGTTAGCCAAAGCGCAGCAAAGGCTAAGACAATGTATAAAATGTCAATTGCATCGATCATATGTTTAAGTATGGTGTTACATGTTTCAAGTTACATGTTTCAAGTTACATAATTATTATAACAGAAATTACTTCTTTTGTAACTTATTGTGTCATAGATTGTATTAATCCTTGAAGAAGTGCTCCAGTATCTTTTCTAACCTCTTCAATTTCTTCAAAGCTATCGGAATCAATAAAACCTAGCTCTTTTGATAACTCTAACAAATATTCACATTCTCCTAAAGAAGCTCTTGATATTCTTAAAAATCGTTTAAAATCTAATTTTGATCCACGTAAACTACCTTCAACTATGTTTGTAGGTATAGATACAGCTGCTCTTCTTAACTGTGATATTAGACCAAACTGTTCTTCTTTGGGAAACCCTTCAGTTACCTTATAAATCATCTTAACTAAAAGGTGCGCTTTCTGCCAGGCCACTAATTTTTGATACGGTTTTGTTCTTACCATGAAACATGTAACATGTAACTTGCAACACCACTATTGCCTAACGCATGCAAAAAAATTCTTCTTAAGCATCCCTATCACCTTCTCCATAACCTGATCTACTTCTTCTGACTTTAAAGTTCTGTTATCTGCTCGAAACTCTAAATGCACAGCTAAACTCTTTTTTCCGTCTTCGACCCCTTTGCCAGAATAAACATCAAACAACTCAACTCGACACAACATTGGATCAATATCATAGATTGCAAGTTCGACCGTATGGTACTCAACTGAATTATCAAGAACAAAAGCCAGATCTCTTTTCACAGCCGGAAACTCAGGAGTTGGAATGTATTGCTTCTGAATTGAAAGATGAGGAAGCAGAGCCTCAAAATCAAGATCAACTAAAGCCACTCGTGCTTCAAGACCAAAAGCTTCAGCTGTAGCTCGAGACACTTCTCCAATCACCCCGATCGGTTTTTTGTTAATTGAAATTGTTGCGGAACGAGTGGTGTGAAAACGATTATCATCGGTTCCGCGATCTAATGACTGACCACGAACTCCGGCTTCACGAAACAAACGTTCAACAAGACCTTTAAC
>JBDRNK010000042.1:0-7579 GCA_043811105.1 Candidatus Uhrbacteria bacterium | reverse complement strand
CGACCACGCATAGCGTAGTCGCGAGTAGATTTGGACTATTCTCACATCTCCCGAAGTCTTTTAAGGCCATCCTCGACCTTTTTTTTGGCTTCGTCGTACTTCACTTGGTCGAATGTGTAATCTTCTTCATCCTCTTCTTCATAGGATCCTTCATCCGGAGCTAGTTCGGCTTTGATTGTGCCATCCTGTTGTCGAACAAAGCTGTACCCATCGTTTCCGATGTTGTGCAGTACGACCTTGCTGGTTGCCTTGACAACGGATCGACCTTCATGGTTTTGCTCAGATTCTACCCATACGTAGACGACCACCTCTTCGCCCACTCCCCGAGCCTTGATGCCAAGCATACCGTTGAAAAGCATGTAAATGAAGGGGATGAAAAAAAGGCACAAACACACAATCCCAATCGTATATCTTACCGTCATTGTAAGGAGCCTCCTGCACATAGTTTCAATCACCAGACCATCTGGTGTATGAATTGTGAATTGACATAATACTTTAGCACAAAAAATTGGTTTTGTCAACCGCTGCGCACGGTTAGTGTACCAAAATACTGTTGCTAGAAAGTCTGTTTTTTATCTAAATCTTGCCAAGAATTGGTATATTATCCCGCTATAGCCCATAAAAAAATCGTCCCCAAACTAAAAAATTTTTGGCAACAAAACAGTAATCTTGATGACTATATTATGTATGCTTTAGATGTGCTGAAATAGTATAGTTAGGGGTCAGAGCTTCAATCCTCAATGCTGTCAATCGATGGATTTATTATGACGGTCAGGTTCGAGTAAGTCCGTATTAGTTAGTACGGGAATGACACCCGTTTATCATGTACCGACGCAACGCGTCTGGTACATGGCAAGGGTGTCATGTGAAAAAAATAAACAGGGTCACTTGTCCCTGTTTATTTGATATCATTTTCTTTTAACAGCTTTCTATATTTCTCTAGCTCTTCTTTGAATATTGGCACCTCACTATGTTTAATTGCTTTCTCATAATACTTAATCGCTGTTAGTGGTTTTTCCATTGCCCTGTAAAGATTGCCATAATTGAACAAAGTAACAGGATTATTTTTTGAAATCGTATTGGCTATGTCCATGTATCTTTTTGAAGAATCAAACTTTTTTTGGTGAAGATAGATGAGTGCTATTTTAGATAAGATTTGTAAGTTATCAGGTGTTTTGGTTTTATACATTTGAAATAATTTTTTGCAGATTGACAAAGAGTCACCCCAGAGTTTTTCCTGCTCTTTTTTATTTTTTGAAAAAAGAGCTTTCTGATCCATATCCCAAGCTTTTTGTAACAAGTCTGAGTCTTCCGTGTTTGATAATAGTTGATTCATAATATGGGTTTAAAAAAGGCAGAAGTATATTTCTGCCAGATTTATTCATGGCTGAATAATAAGTCGATTAGGGCATCCGAGATAGAGAGGTTGGTCATCCCTTCAATCCACAACCATTGACCATTGGGATTTAATTCCAGAAAGACATATTCACCTTTTGGAGTTAAGATGAGATCAATTGCCCCATAGTTTAGATCATAATATTTTACAATTTGTCGACAAAGATCTTCCGTATATTTTGGAAGATCAAACTGGTAGTGAGGGGTGTTGTCAAGGTCGTAGTGACGCCAGTCATCTTTTGTTTTTTCATTGCTTTGAGATTCAATTGCGCAAGCAAATACACTTTCCCCAACAACCGTGACACGCAATTCTAGTTTTTTAGAGATGTATTGCTGAAAAATTGCCGGTGCAAGCTCTACATCTTGTATTCTAGGATTTTGAGATGTGATAGGGTTAGCATAGATCATATTCCAGCCATCTCTGGTTTGGAAGTGGCTTGTGAATACGGGTTTAACTATGGCATAGCCGACTCTTGAACAGAAAGACCGTGCTTCATCGGGATTATTTGTGACCAAAGTTTCAGGACAGATAAATCCCAATCGTTGTGCTACGGCTGATTGGCTCCACTTGTGTTTTGCCGCCTTTATTTTTGCAGGTTTATTTACCCACAATACCCAGTCCATTCCTTCCCAAAGCGAGTTCAGTAAATTTCGACATTCATCAAGTGCGTATTTCCTAGCAACCTCATCTACGACATCTTGTGATACATAGGGGTCAGCCGGTCTTCTAAACCAGACACATGAAAAATCCGATAATTGGTAGTTTTTGCCCATCACGCTTATAGAGGGATTTTTTGAAAGCATGATCGAAACAGAAGTTGGAAATTCCTCTGTATTAAATCGGACGATTTTGTTTTTCCTTGCTGAAGATAGTTTATCTACAACATAATCAACATGGCCGTCTACCCTTTGGGTTACTATTAGAATCATTTTATCTCCTTGTAAAAAAGGGATGATCTAGTCACCCCATGTTAGCCAATCAATCGTAGTCGATGTTGGCATCTTCTCCGTAGCCACCACCACCGGTCGTGCCACCGCTGTACTGAGCGGTAACACCGGCGCTGGCATCGGTTTCACACATACATTCAGCCATCTGGAAGGTTAGAGGAGTTCGTTCATCCTGTGGGGTGTTTTCTTGTCTTTCGTTTTCCATCATACTTCTCTCGCCTTATCAAAGTTATTTTTTTGATACCTCACTATTAAGGGTTTCAAATTTAACCACGATTTGGCTCTGTTAAGGTTCTATTTAGAATATACACGAACTTAAATTATGCGTCAACCCCCTCATTTCCCTTTATCACCCAACCTTAAAGGTTGGAACGGGTTGATTTATAAGCAATTATATGGTTAGGTTTAAATGTGTTCATTAAAAAGGAGATCAAGTGATGGGTATTTTGATTAGACAAGAAAGCTTTGGAGGAACGGTGTTTAATCCATGTTCTGGTGAAAGGACATATGTTAATCAAGAAGAATATGTTCATGCCAGAAAAAATGGCCAGCTGCCTGATGATTTGAAAGAACAATTTGATGGAAAGATTAAGTTTGTTGAGCCCATCCTACTGCCAAAAGATAACTTTAGTTCTGCTGATATGGTTTTCTTTGAAGTGACTAGGGCATGCAATGTCCGGTGTGTTCATTGTTTTAATCAATCAGGGGCTAGATTGAAAACAGAGATGACCTTGGAGGAAATGTTTGCTGTAATTGAAGATTTGGCAACTAGTGGTGTTCAAGAGATTCGTTTTACGGGCGGTGAGCCATTGATTTTGCCGAATTTTCACCTGCTTATTAATCAGGCTGTTGGCTTAGGAATGCGGGTGTCCATTGGTACAAATGCCATGCTTGCTAATGATAAAGTGGTAGCACGACTTCAAAAAGCTGGATTGCGTTTTGTGGTCGTCAGTCTGCATGGTCCGGAAATTGTCCATGATACTATTCAGGGAGCCGGTAGTTTTCAAGCAGCAATACGTGGATTGGTTAATTTTAAGGATCAAGGGCCACAAGTGAGAGTCAATACAGTAGTTATGAAAAGTAACTATCAAGCAATCAAAGAGCTAGCCAGCCTGTTGCTTGATTATGAGATCCCTGTATTTATTCGACGGTTGATCCCAGCCGGTCGAGCTAACGCTCAAGAAATGCTGAGTGAGTCAGAGTATGCTGATCTTAAGAGACAATTAATTGATGACATGCCACCGACCAATAGGCTGATCAACGGACACTATTTGAGAGAAGAGCCGGTCAAGACCCGTATCACCTTACCTTTTCAGCGACGAATGTGCAGTGCTGGTCATCGGGGTATGGTTGTCTTGCCAGATGGTCGGGTTCAAACTTGTGGCTTCCTAGGTTCTTTAGGAGAGGATCCTATTGGAAATCTTCGATATCAATCGATGGCTGAGATATGGGCGAGCTTGTTGACCAGCGGTCATATTAAACGGTTGCGTTGTCAGTTGGATAGGTTTAACTCTATTTCTTCTACAACAACCACCAATTGTTTAGCTTTAGCTGTAGCTCTGGGAGAATGAAATGATTATAGGTTTGGCTGGACTACATGGGTCAGGTAAAAGCCATTTAGCCAAGTTGCTAGCCAACGAGTTTGATTGGCAGGTGATTAATAAGTTGGAAATTCTGGAACAGATTTTTATAAAGCACGATAATGATGATGGTATTTGTTTGCAAGAATGGTACGGTAACCTATATCGTCTAAAGGGCGCAGCTCAAGTCATGCATATGATTCTTGATTACATCTGTGTTGAAAACAAGATCATACTGTTTGATGCTATTCACAACTTTGAAGAGTGGCAGGTGGTTCAAGATTTGACAGGTAATCAACTGTTGGCTTTGGTCGTTTCTCCTACTATAGTCACTGACAGTCGTAACACCCCAGAAGACATAGCTCTAGACTTGAAGCGAGTGAAATATTGGCACCAAGCGGATGATGGTGCCAAGGTGTGTCTAATTAGTAATGTCGAATGGGTCTTTAATGGTGCCGGGGAACAAGATCTTCTTCTGGCCGAAGGTCGAGCCTTGTCTAAGTACTTGGATCAACAGGGCTGGGTTGTTTGACGCTTAATAACCCTTTTGGTATTCTAATCAAAAGGGTTATTTTTTTATGAATCATAAATCAAACATTCAAAAGGCAGGAGCAATTATTAGAAGTTATGAGAAACCATTAAAGGTTGTTTTGTTGTATAGAAAAAAAGAAAATGACTGGACTTTTCCTAAGGGGCATATTGAAGAAGGAGAGCTATCAGAAAAAACTATGATCAGAGAGATTAGGGAGGAAACCGGATTGTCTGTCAAGATCAATAAAACTCTGCCAAATTTAAAGTATACCAACTCTGATGGAAATCAAGTTGAAATGACAATGTTTTTGGTACAGGCAGATCCTGATTCTAAAACACAAACAGAATTTTTCGGTGATAGAGTGGAATGGTTTTTGATTGAAGAAGTGGCCAATCATCTGTCATATAAAAATCTCGCCGAATATTTCAGCGAGATTGAGAGTAAGTTGGTGTAGTTATTTTGGTTGTAACCAGAATTCGTTGAAGGCACAGACAGGAGAAACCAATCGGGCAGTCGGTCGGTACCAACAGAGTCGTTCAAGAGAGGTTGGCCAGGAAGTTTCCTTGAAACCAAAACCATATATTTTTGATACTCGAAAACCAATTCTTGTTAAGAGCTTAATCCATGATGGCGTGGTTAGGTAACGCTCGTTGCCAAGACCGCGTTTGTTATATTCCGGACTCATCTTGGCAGTCGGAACAACAAAGACAACTTGCTTGGCTATTAAATTTTGAGCTTGAAGCAACTGAGAAATTTCGTTATCTGAGAAATGCTCTATCAAGCCATGACTGATAGCACACTCAAAAGCATTAGAAGCAAACCGATGATGAATTTTAAAGGCGTCAAATTCGTGGATGTCCACGGTTACATTCATGGCCTTTTTACTTTCCTTTGCCAACTTGATCATGGCTGGATCATTGTCGATGGCCGTAATCTGGAAACCCTCTTTAGCTAATAAAGCTGCGATAGCTCCGGTTCCAGTGCCAATTTCAATAATTCTTGATCCAGGTTCAAAGTTATGTTGAAGACGGGTAATTAGGGCGCCGGCAGACCTTTGTTTTTTTTCCTGGATATATTGCTTGTGACCACCTTTTTTCTGAATTGTTGACTGATAAAGACTGGCAAAGCTATTATGATTGGCTGTAGAGTTTTGTAAGGTACTCAATAAAATCCTCTCTTCCTGTTTCTGTCTTAAAGAACGATGATGCAGGGTTCACATCTATTATCCAACTTTTTTGTTTATTAGCTATTATGTCAATGGAAAAAATATCTAAATGTAGTATTGTTGATATTGTTTCTAGAATATTTTGAATATTTTTGACTCTTAACTCAATCTTTTTATTACAGTGATAATTACCAGCTATATAATAAACTTTATATAGATTTGTTTTTTCGGTTTTAACATCTTTTTCCATGTACCAGTCCGTTAAGTCTTTAATATTTTCCAATAGAGAGGAAAGTTGATCAGACCGTTTTATTTGATAGACTTGTTTGGCTTGTTGTTGGCTTTTGATATATAGTGGGTAGGAAATGTTGGATGATGCTGACAGTATTTCTTTTTTGTCTGAAGAATAAAAATTTGCTGGAATTTGTACTTGGGCTTGAAGTAATCTGTCCTGAATAGAATATTTGTCTCTCTGACAGATTAAGAAGTCCTGATTGATCACTTCCGCACCTGTTGAAAGGTAGTGCATTGCATGGATTCCAAGCTCATTAGTATTAGTTAGAAAATATATTATTTTTGATTGGTTTTTTTCACTATCCCAACTGTTAATCGAAATATTTTCGATTAAAGTAATTTGACAAGAAATATCTCGATCTTTTAGTCCTTGTTGAATCATCTTGGCTCCATCGTAGAAACCTTCTGTTTTCGAAATAATAATTTCAACCATAAATATAAGACTATTTGAGCACGGCAAAGCATAATTGTCAAATCATGTTTGGTTTTTGTCAACGGGAAGTTAAAATGTCCTATCTTACAGAGGATTTAATAGTCGCTGGCAATAAGGGGGTCAGACATCTATCATAACGTCAAGTTTAAGGAGTAGTTCCCAGGCCGACTTTTTCAGGATCAAACATTTCATTTTTAGTTACACATTGATGGACAACCGTGGCAAACTTTCTAGCTACAATTCCATAGGCCACACCAGGGGCTTTGCCCCGAGTCAGTGCGTTTTCAAAGCATTCTCTAAAAGTATCATTCCATTGTACCAGCAGTTTTGAACTCCAGGTAAGGTTAGCTCTAAGGTAAGGGGAGCCGGCTTTACTCATGCAGGAATTGCCGTGTACCGATGTACCACTTTCCTTGAGTGTTGGGTCAAGACCAGCAAAAGCAGCAAAGGCCTTTGATGTGGGAAACCTTTTCAAACACTGAGTTTCAGCAAGTAACAAACAAGCACTCTTTTCACCAACTCCGCGAATGGCCACAAGGATCTCCAAGGCTTTTGGATAAAGATTGCCAGTCTCTTGAATAAGCAACTGTTCAAGCCTTTTAATTTCTTGGTCGAATATATCAACGTTTACAGTCACACTGTCAAAGGGTCGAGATAACATATCCTTGGTTCTCACTCTTAAAGCAGAACGTTGTTTCTTTAAGAACTGCAATTGTCTGGCCAGTGCTTGTAAACGTCTTTCGTCTGGATTCCAGCTAAAAACAGTGCCAATTTCCCCTCTTTTCTCTTGTAGTTTTCTAGCAATACCTCGAGCATCTTGTTTATCTGTCTTAGTCATACGCATGGAAGAACGAAGAGCTTTGGTTGAAGTGAGTGCCGGATTGATTACCTGAATCGCCACCTTTAGATTTAGAAAAGCAATAGCCAACTTTTCATAGTAACTTCCTGTTGCTTCGCAGCCAATAATTAGTTCAGGATGTCGCTTGATCATACGCTTAGCAAACTGTGCAAGTTTTGATGGTGTATTAACAACATTCCCTTCCTCAATGATTTGACCGTTGTGGTCAACAGTTGCCCAAGCATGATCTTTTTGGTAATGTGTCAAATCCTTTTGTGCATTTTCTAAGTTTGTTCCATCGAATAGAACTTGCATGGGTTCAAATAGGTCATCGAGTACTAGTACTGGAAATCTAGCTAGGCGATAACCTTGATGGAGGCCTAGGTCATCCATG
>JBDRNK010000041.1:0-4842 GCA_043811105.1 Candidatus Uhrbacteria bacterium | reverse complement strand
ACGCGACAGGGACCAACACCTGTCGCGCTTTTAATTAGTTAAGAGTTTTGAGTTTTTTGAAGACTCGTAACTCATAACTCACGACTCATAACTTTTGTATACGAAATGGAATCCTTAAGGGTTCCGCTACGTTGCGAAGATGTAAGAAATCTGCCACAATGTACACAATATGCAAACACATCCACAACTTGCAATCTTAGATGAGTTCAAGATTGCCATCGACAAAATGCCAATGACTATTCCTGAGGTTAAAGCTGAGGCTGAAAAGCTGTACGCAGAGCTTTCTGCTGATCCAAAGGCAACAGAGGATCAGGTTCATGATGCTTTAGTTAAAATTGGAAAACAGGTATATCCGCACCGGCAAGCGATTAAGGATTTACAGGCCAAGCATAAAATCGAAGACGTAGCTGATCTGGTGGTTGGAAACATGGATGAGTACAATGCCTTTGTTAAACAATGGGCTGAAAAACAACAGCAGATTGAAGGTAAGATATCTGAATTACAATCGCTTTCCGAGTACAACGCTGAATTCAAAGATGAAATCTTAGATGAGATTAGGGTCTTAGAAGAGGGTTGGTCTGTGGTTGAACGAGATCCGGATCTAGATAAAATTAAACAAAAAATTGAATCTTGGAAGGGCAGGCTTGGCATGGAAAACTAGTCTTGCAAGCTTCCCTTAACCGTGCTAAAATATGGTCGTTATTGACTATTATTTTTTTTATGCAAATTTCTTGGCACGGGCTATCGTGCTTTTCTATCACTACCAAAGGACCACAGGGTGACGTTACTGCGATTGTTGATCCGTATGACAATGCAACCGGTTTAAGATTTCCACGATCTTTAACCGCGGATCTGGCCATGTCCAGTCACAATGAAATGGACGCGAATAATATAGATGCCTTGCAAGGTAATCCATTTGTGATTAAGTCTCCTGGTGAGTATGAAGTCAAAGGGATTTTTGTCTATTCTTTACCAGCCGCACTTAAACCAGCCAAAGAGGGGGCCAAAGCCAGCCCGAACAATATTTATCGGATTATCGTTGAAGGTGTGGTTATTGCTCATCTGGGAGCTTTGAATCGGGAACTGACAGATACGGAATTAACTGATCTAAAAGATGTTGATATTTTAATGATTCCGGTTGGTGGTGGACGAGTTATGGAACCAAAGACCGCAGTCAAGGTGATCAGCCAAATTGATCCACGGGTGGTTATGCCAATGACTCATGCTATTCCGAACTTGAAAGAAAAATTTGCGGATGTGGCTGGTTTTTGCAAGGAGATCGGTGTTTGTCAGCGCGAGGATATCAATAAGTATAAAGTAACCCGTAGCTCATTGCCTGAAGATGAAACAGTGATCATGGTGTTGAGTCGGTCATAATATGTCTTTAAAAGACGTGGCCAAGCAACGGTTGTTTCATTGGGGATTGTTTGTCTTGTTGCTTGTTTTGATCCTGTTTGGTTGGTGGAAAATTAATTCATCAAATTGGCGGAATCTGGACAGTGCATCGATTTTCGAACTGGAGACCAGCGATCAGGTTTTAGAGGGTCTACACGAAATAACCGAAGAGGCCAGTCAACAATTAAATCAACTGGAAGAATCATTCACAGAAGAATATGATCAAACCGAAGGACAGGAAATTCCAGCTGAGGTAATTGAGGCCATGATCGAAGAAATAAATAATCAAAATAATTATGGCGAAGAAGAAAATGGTCCCGAAAAAGAAAGTGACCCCGAAGAATGAAGAGGATTCTGAGATTATTGATCAGTCAGAAAATGGGGTGGGGAAAATAGAAGCGCAAAGTATTGTCACAGAAATGGAGACAAGTTATTTGGATTATGCCATGAGCGTAATTGTGCAACGTGCTCTGCCGGATGTGCGTGATGGTTTGAAACCGGTTCATCGACGTATTTTGTTTTCAATGTGGCAGACCGGTCTTCGTTCAAATGCCAAGTACAAGAAATGTGCTTCCGTAGTTGGAGACGTGCTTGGTAAATATCACCCGCATGGCGATCTGGCCGTTTATCATTCTTTGGTTCGTATGGCTCAGGATTTTTCTTTTCGTTATCCTTTAATTCGCGGTCAGGGAAACTTCGGTTCGCTTGATGGTGATAACCCGGCTGCCTATCGTTACACAGAGTCAAAACTGGAAACTATTTCAGAAACGCTTTTACTTGATATTGAAAAACAAACAGTTAATTTTCGGCCAACTTTTGACGGCTCACATAAAGAGCCAAGTGTTTTGCCGGCCAAGCTTCCGAACTTGTTGTTGAATGGAACTTTGGGAATTGCCGTAGGAATGGCTTCGAATATTCCACCGCATAACTTGAATGAACTATGTGATGGAATTGAACATTTGATTGATCACCCTGATGCCTCGATTGATGACCTGGTTAGTTTTATAAAAGGACCTGATTTTCCAACCGGTGGAATTATTTATGATATCAAAGAGATAAAGCAAGCTTATGCCACCGGAAAAGGGCCGGTGGTTACTCGTGCCAAAACCGAGATTATTGAACGCAAGAATGGTTTTGATATTATTGTGCGTGAGATTCCATATTTGGTAAATAAAGCCACTTTGCTTGAGAAGATTGCAAATTTGGTACGCGAGAAAAAAATTGATGGTATTAGAGATTTGCGTGATGAGTCAACAAAGGACGGCGTGCGCGTGGTCATTGAATTGAAACGCGATGCGTTTCCAAAGAAAGTTTTGAATCGCTTGTACCAATTGACCCAACTACAAGATACTTTCCATATGAATATGGTGGCTTTGGTTGATGGTGGAATACAGCCACGTTTGCTGAATCTTAAAACTATTCTTGAAGAATACATCGGTCATCGACAAGAGGTGATCAAGCGTCGGACTCAGTTTGATCTTGATCGAGCCAAGGAACGGGCACATATTTTGGAGGGCTTAAGCATTGCCATTTTGAAGATTGATAAGATCATTGCCACGATAAAGAAATCCAAAGACAAGGATCAGGCACGGGTAAATTTGATGAAGCAGTTCAAATTGACTGAACGTCAGTCTGTGGCCATTTTGGAAATGAAGTTGCAACAGTTGGCCAACCTGGAACGTTTAAGGGTTGAAACTGAATACAAAGAAAAGCAAAAATTGATCAAAGAACTGGAATCGATTCTAAAATCAAAAACCAAAATCCTTTCTTTGATCAAAGAAGACATCAAAGATATCAGAGACAGATTTGCTGATGAACGACGAACTCAAGTGATTGCCCACGGGGTTAAAGATTTTAGTATGGAAGATGTTATTCCGGATGTTCCGACTATTGTGATGATTACCAAAGATGGTTATATCAAGCGTTTGCCACCGGACACGTTTAAACAACAAGGACGAGGTGGAAAAGGTGTTTCCGGAATGAGTGCCAAGGAAGAGGATGTGGTCACCAGTGTTTTTACCACTTCCACTCACAAAGACCTACTTTTCTTTACTAACCGCGGACGTGTCTTCAAGTTAAAAGCCTATGAGGTGCCTGAGTCAACACGAATTGCTAAAGGTCAGGCTTTGGTTAATTTCTTGCAATTGGCTCCGGGCGAAGCGGTTGAAGCCACTTTTTCCTACGAAGATATTGATAATTCCAAATTTTTAACCATGGTAACGACTAAGGGGACGATTAAGAAAACAGAGTTAAAAGAATTTGACACTGTTCGCCGTTCAGGTTTGATTGCTTTGAAATTAAAGGATGGTGATAGTCTTTGGGCGGTACGAGCTTCAACCGGAAAAGATAATGTAGTTATTACCACTAAAAACGGCCAAGCTATTCGTTTTAAAGAAGCTGATATTCGGCCAATGGGACGAACCGCATCCGGTGTTCGGGCAATAAAATTAAAGGGTAATGATATTGTTGTTGGTATGGATGTTGTTCCGGCCAAGATTAAGGAAGGTGAATTTCAATTGCTGGTTGTTTTGGAACACGGTTATGGAAAACGAACTGATCTGACTGAATACAAAGTACAAGGACGAGGTGGATCTGGAATTAAAACAGCTAATGTAACCACCAAGACCGGGGAGATTGTTTCCGGGCGAGTGGTGGCGGGAAAGGATGATCGAGATTTATTTGTGATGTCAGATGCCGGCCAAGTTATTCGTACTTCATTATCCAGTGTCTCAGTACTTGGCCGAGCAACTCAGGGTGTGCGGATTATGAGCTTTAAGAAAGAAAAGGATCAAGTGGCTTCTGTGACTTTGGTATAAGGCTTGCCTGGCAGTTGCTGGGCTTGACGAAATTGAGCTAGCCTGTTATTATTCGGCCACGAAATCAATCAACAATCCTGTCGTAAGATAACAATTTCCGCCGACAGATAACAATTTTCTATATGTCAGTACCAGTAAGACGACAAACTCATGGAAAGACCAGGCTTCGTCGAGCTCACCACAGCTTGAAAAAGTTGGCTTTATCTGTTTGTTCAAAGTGTAAAAAAGCGGTTCAACCGCATCATGCTTGTGGTTTTTGCGGAACGTATTCCGGAAAGCAGGTGATTAGCACTGCTCGGACAAGTGAACGAGCCTTGCGTCGATCTGCTTCCAACAAAGTTGCAGAAGAGACCAAGCCTGCCAAAGATCCGGCTAAGCAAGAAAAGAAATAAACTTTAACTTTAAGTTCATTAGCTCTTAAGGACCTTTATATGTCAAATAGACACTTAGCGCGAACCATCGCACTACAATCTTTATATCAATGGGATTTTCTTGATCAGCCAACTGAGCGGATCAAGGATTTTATTGCCCACAACAAAGAAGAGTTTGCTCCCAATTTTGATGATGGGGGTTTTATTATTGAGTTGGTTGATGGAGTGCTGAAGAATCGGGACGAGATTGATCAGTTGAT
>JBDRNK010000040.1:0-7302 GCA_043811105.1 Candidatus Uhrbacteria bacterium | reverse complement strand
ATTGTTTCCGTATTTGTTGTTTACATAGATGGAATGATATCAGACAATCGATGGTCAGCTGGCCTGATAGTTTGTCTTGTCTGTAAACTAATCAGCTATGTTTTACTCTTTGGTTTACTTGATTTTTCCAGAAGCGATTGGGTGATGCAGTGGTATCCGAACAATAACGTCATCATGATCGCACTCGGACAGTTCCTTGTTCTTGACCTTGTTGCCTTGATTTTCGGACTGCTAACTCCGACATTCAATGACAAGCCATCCCGCATACCAAGGTAGTTTTTTATCTTGTCTTAATCCGCAGACTCTGCGGATTTTTTTTATCTTGACAAAAATAAGCTTATCAGGCATTATTATGTTCTTAAGCAGTGAGCTTGAATAATAAAATAATAAAATAAGAAAATAAAAAAATAAGCACAGTATGTATTTTCTTATTTTCTTAGTTTATTAATTTTTTATCTATGATCAAACCACTAAACGAATATATAATTTTAAAACCCCTTTCCAAAGAAGAGGTGACTGCGTCTGGGATTATTTTGCCAGACACAGTAGACAAAGATCGACCGGAACAAGGCGAGGTCGTGGCCGTTGGTCCAGGTAAGTTACTTGAAGACGGTAAGCGATCTTTAATGGAGGTTAAAGTAGGAGATAAGGTGATGTTTAAAAAATACACACCAGACGAGATCAAGGTCGACAAAGTTGAATACTTGGTAATTCGTATGGATGATGTGGTGGGGGTGATTGAATAGTAAAATAAAAAAATAACTAAACCCGGCGAAGCCGGGCCAGGCTCCGCCTGGTAAAAAAATAAACGCAGTACTTATTTTCTTGGTTTCTTAATTTCTTATTTTCTTATCCTATGGCAAAGCAAATCAATTTTAATGAGGAGGCTCGACATAAATTAAAATCAGGTGTTGACCAGTTGGCCAACGCCGTTAAGATAACCCTTGGTCCTCGTGGTCGAAACGTTGTTTTGGATCGTGGTTATGGTGCACCAACAGTTACCAAAGATGGTGTGACCGTTGCCCGTGAAGTTGAGTTGGAAGACAAATTCGAAAATCTAGGAGCAGAGCTAGTTAAAGAAGTTGCTTCAAAAACTAATGACGTGGCCGGAGACGGAACAACCACCGCAACTGTTCTCGCTCAAGCTTTGATCGCTGAAGGTCTGAAGAACGTTACTGCCGGAACCAATCCGCAGTTACTGCGTCGAGGAATTGAAAAAGGGGTTGAAGCGGTTGTTCGTGAATTGCGAGAAAATATTTCCAAGCCAATCACCGGCGACGAGATCGAGCAAGTAGCTTCGATATCAGCCAATGATAAAGAGATCGGTGCTCAGATTGCTCGAGCTATGAAATCAGTTGGTGAGAATGGAGTGATCACTGTTGAAGAGTCTCAGTCGTTTGGAATTGAAGTTGAAACAGTTGAGGGAATGCAGTTTGACAAGGGCTACGTTTCTCCGTATATGGTTACCGATACTGACCGCATGGAGGCTGTTTATGAAGATTGTCACCTTCTTTTGACTACGGAAAAGATTAGTTCAGTTCAAAATATCCTGCCATTGTTAGAGAAAGTGGCTGCTTCCGGAAAGAAAGAAATTGTGATTATTGCTGAAGATATTGATGGTGAAGCTTTGGCGACTTTGGTGGTTAACAAACTTCGTGGCAGTTTCAGTGCACTGGCGATTAAAGCTCCGGCTTTTGGAGATCGTCGCAAAGCCATGCTTGAAGATATTGCCATATTAACCGGTGGAAAAGTTATTTCTGAAGAAGTTGGTTTGAAACTTGAGAACACTGAACTAAACGATTTAGGACGAGCTCGTAAAATTGTTTCAGACAAAGACCATACAACCATTGTTGAAGGACATGGTGAAAAAACCAAGATCGAAGAGCGCTTGGCTCAGATCAAGAAACAGATTGAAATTAGTGAGTCTGATTTTGATAAAGATAAATTACAAGAACGAGTTGCCAAACTGTCAGGCGGTGTGGCGATCATCAAAGTCGGTGCCGCCACTGAGATTGAGATGAAAGAAAAGAAACATCGTGTTGAAGATGCTGTGGCTGCGACCAAAGCCGCTGTTGAAGAAGGGATTGTGCCTGGGGGTGGTGTGGCCCTGTTGCGAGCCGGGAAAGTTTTGCATAATATTGGCACTGATGATCCGGGCGAAGTGATTGGTTTGCAGATTGTTCGTCGGGCTTTGGAAGAACCGATTCGCATGATCGCTGAGAATGCCGGAAAAGACGGTTCGGTTATTGTTGAGAAAGTAAAAAATAGTGAAGGAGCCAATGGTTATAACGCAGCCAATGATAAATTTGAAGACATGATCGTTGCCGGAATAATTGATCCAACCAAAGTAACTCGATCAGCTTTGCAGAACGCAGCTTCGATCGCCGTGATGATTATCACTACTGAAGCGGCGATTACAGATATTCCAAGAAAAGATGACTCAGCTCCAGCCATGCCAGGTGGTATGGGTGGAATGGGCGGAATGATGTAGAGAAAAAAATAATAAAATAATAAAATAAGAAAATAAGCGCAGTGCTTATTTTTTTATTTTATTAGTTTCTTACTTTCTTATTCTCTGCTATACTACCCTCGTAAACATAAATTACAAATATATATGACTGATACAAATCAGCCTACAGACAGCAAAGACATTGAGGACAATAAAGTCATTGCTGCTATTGGTTACCTTTGGATCCTTTGTTTGGTTCCTTTGCTAGCTAAAAAAGATTCAAAGTTTGCCCAACATCATGGTAAGCAAGGTTTAGTCTTAACCGTGGTTTCAATCATTATGTGGGTGGTCGGGTTTATTCTGGCCTTTATCCCAATTATTGGTTGGTTAATTCTATTTGTTATTTGGATCGCGATTATTGTTTTAGCGGTAATGGGAATTATCAAGGCTTTGAACGGCGAGTACTGGGTAATGCCAATCTTGGGCGAGTATGCGAAGAAGATAAAGTTGTAAAGAAATGGGATCGACAAGCGTAAGCTTGTCATAGTTAGAAATAAAACAGGCGGGGTCAAGGGACCCTGCCTTTTTAGTTATTCATCCTTAGAACGACGTGTTTGTCCGTACGTACGGAATTATACGTTATTATTTTGGTTAATAAAAAAGCCCTGTACCACGGGGCCATGAACCACGTTGGGTTCATGACTTCAGGCACACCACGAATGCACAAAAGGTATCCTACTAGTTATGGTTTGGCTAAAATTAGCAAAAAATCTATTTCCAACCTTAAAGGTTGGGAAGGTTGCTTAGAAAGCGGTATTTTGCTAGAATAAGCCTACCTGCCCGGCAGTACAACTTTGAACGTTTGCCAGGGAGGTGATATGAAAGACGTTGCTAAAAACCAACATCGGTTTTCTTTCTTAGTAGCAAGTTAGAAAGCAATAACTAATAAAATTCAAAGTTGTCCTGCCGGGTATGAAAGAGTTAATTAAGCAGACCAAAGAACTTAAAGATAAGGCGACGGAAACGTGGTCGCTTTTAGATTTGGATACGGTTAAGACTCAGCTTGCCAGTCTGGAGGTTGATATGTCAGCTCCGGATTTTTGGTCTGATCAGGATCGAGCTAAACGGATCGGGAAACAGGCTGCTGATTTGCGTGATGAACTGGATCGCTGGCAAGGGTTTTTAAAAGAAATTAATGATTTGTTGGAGTTGGCTGAATCAGGAGATGATACAATGCATGATGATGTGACATTGAGTCTTGATGATTTGATAACTCGATTTGCCAAAATGGAATTTGCCACTTTGTTTTCCGGAGAGCATGACAAGAATGATGCCATCTTAACTTTTCATGCCGGATCTGGTGGAACCGAGGCTCAGGACTGGGCGGAAATGTTAATGCGCATGATTTTTCGTTTTTGTGAAAAGAAAAATTTTGAAACACAGATTTTATTTGAATCGCGCGGTTCAGAAACCGGAATCAAAAGTGCAACCATCCGCGTGTCTGGTCGTTATGCCTATGGATATTTGAAAAGTGAGAACGGAGTACATCGGTTGGTTCGAATCAGTCCGTTCGACGCAGAAAAGATGAGACATACCAGTTTTGCCATGATTGAAGTATTGCCAGAGCTGGACGAGACCACTGAATTTGAAATTGATCCAAAAGAAATTCGCATTGATACTTACTGCGCTTCAGGTCATGGTGGGCAAGGAGTGAACACGACTTACTCAGCAGTTCGAATCGTGCACGAACCAACTAAGACAACAGTTACTTGTCAGAATGAGCGTTCACAAATGCAGAACAAAGAAACTGCAATGAAGATTTTGAAAAGTAAATTGCACCAGTTAAAAATGCAAGAAGAGGCTGAGAAACGACAAGAAATGCGTGGTGAATATCAAAGTCCTGAGTGGGGAAATCAGATTCGATCGTATGTCTTGCATCCGTATCATATGGTCAAAGATCATCGGACTGAGTTTGAAACGCAAGATACTGATGCAGTACTGGATGGGGAGTTAGAGGAGTTTATGGAAGCATACTTGAGGAAGGTGTTGGGGGATAGTGAGCGATTCACGGATGCGAATAAAGAATAAAAGGGATCGACAAGCGTAAGCTTGTCACTAGCGAAATGACAGGCTTCCCCCTTCGCTCTTCGAGCTTCGGGGGACAGGTACGCCTGTCGGTCCCATAGAAATAAATATGCCAAAATACAAAAAAGCCTTAGTCACTGGTGGAGCCGGCTTTATCGGTTCACACATTGTAGATGCTTTGATCAAGCGCCGAATTAAGGTTTATGTGGTTGATGATTTGAGTTCCGGAAAAAAAACTAATCTCAATCCCAATGCTAGTTTTTACAAAATGTCGGTCACAAGCCCAAACTTTCCAAAGCTGATTTGTCGACTAAAACCGGAGGTAATTTTTCACTACGCTGCGCAGAAGGATGTTCGTTTGTCTGTGGCAAATCCAGACAAAGATGCAAAGATAAACATCTTCGGTTCTTTGGCTCTGATCCAGGCGGCCCACAAAGCCGGGACAAAAAAGATCATTTTTGCGTCCACCGGTGGAGCCATGTATTCCGAGCAAGCTCGATTGCCATATCCAGAATCTTTGATCCCGGCACCGATTTGTCCTTACGCAATTGCTAAGCGCGCCACGGAATTATACTTGGATTTTGCCCGACTTGAGTATGGGATATCAACGGTTTGTTTACGTATGGCCAATGTTTATGGCCCGCGTCAGGATGCTAGTGGTGAGGCGGGAGTAGTAGCGATTTTTTCAGAGAAGATGTTGAAGAATCAACAGCCAAAGATTTTTGGTACTGGGCGACAGACCCGAGATTATGTATACGTTGGAGATGTGGTTCAAGTAGCCATGTTAGCCATGAATCGATCTTTGTCCGGAACGTTCAATATCGGAACCGGACGTCAAACTGATCTGAACGCGTTGTTTCGAAAAATAAAAAAGTTAACCAAGTCTGACGTTTTAGAAAAACATTATCCAGCCAAGCCAGGGGAGGTGATGGTTTCAGCTTTGAGTTGTCGTTTGGCAGAAAAGAAATTGGGCTGGCGACCGAGGGTAAAGTTGGATGAGGGGTTAAAAAAGACAGTGGAGTGGTTTAAAAATAAGTAATTCTTCATAGCCAGTTTATCTGGCGTCTGAATTCAGAACCGGACATGAAGTCCGTTTGAAATATTTCTAAAATTCTTCATAGCCAGTTTATCTGGCGTGTGAATTCAGAACCGGACATGAAGTCCGTTTGAAATATTTCATAGCCATCTCTTATGGCGTCTGAATTCAGAACCGGATCAGAGATCCGTTAGAAATATGCAAAATACCTGGATCGTAATTCCTGCATACAATGAGGAACAGAAAATTAGCGAAGTGGTTCGTGATGCGTTTGCATTCGTATCGAATGTGGTGGTAATTGATGACGGGTCGCAGGATAAAACTTACGACACGGCTCGATCAACCGGTGCTTGGGTACTACATCATCGAATCAATCGCGGGCAAGGTGCGGCACTGGCAACAGGTATTGAATTCGCTCTGCGACAAGGCGCTGATGTGATCGTAACTTTTGATTCTGATGGGCAAATGAGTGCGACAGATATTCCAAAGATGATCGAGCCGATCGAGTCTGGTCAAGCCGAGGTGGTATTAGGATCTCGTTTTGTAAATGAGACAGCCCATAATATGCCAAAGCTTCGAAGGCTGGTTGTCAAAGGTGGTCTGTTGTTTACCAGGGTTTTGTCTCGAATTGACGTGACTGATACACACAATGGTTTTCGAGCTTTTTCCAGAAAAGCGGCTGAACAGATTCAGATTCGTGAAGATAAAATGACCCATGCATCTGAGATTTTGGATCAGATTTCAAAAAAGAAAATCAAGTTCGTGGAATGTCCAGTTACAATAACCTACACCGACTATTCAAAAGCCAATGGCCAGAGTAACCTGAACGCGATCAAGATCGCTGTCAGGATGATATTATCTAAGTTATTTTAAGCAGAACCCCCCTTAAGTCCCCCTTTGAAAGGGGGGGAGAACAAAATATATGACCATCCAAATCCTTGCCACATTATTTATTGCCTTTGTTCTTGGCCGAACAGTCAGCCGTTGGCGATTGCAACAGATTAGTACTCGTTTATTTATTTTTTGGATTTTGTTTTGGGCGATCGCACTGCTATTGTTCTGGATGCCACAACTTTCAGATCGGGTAGCCAATCTTTTACAGGTTGGTCGTGGTGTTGATGCGATTATTTACATCTCGCTGGTAATCATGTTTTATTTGATGTTCAGAATCTTTAATCGTTTTGAAAGAATGGAACATGAGATAACAAAGCTGGTTAGGGAAGTAGCAATACACCATGCAGAGAAATCCGAAATCAGAAATTCGAAATTCGAAGGAAATTCAAATGACCGAAATGAATAAAAAAATAAACAAAGCGGTTGATGTTTTACGATCCGGAGGTACAGTGGTTTTTCCCACAGAGACCAGCTATGGTTTGGCAGTTGATGCTACTAATCATCAAGCAGTGGATCGGTTGATGAAGATCAAAGGACGAGGATCAAAAACCCTGTCAGTAATTGTTTCGAGTTTAGCTATGGCCAAACAATATGTTCGAGTCGAAGGTCTGGCCTGGAAACTGGCTCGTCAGTTTTGGCCAGGGCCGTTGACGATAGTGTTGCCGATACTTGGGAAAGACGCCCGTAAGGGCGTCAATCGAAATGACATCCTTACGGATGTCTTTCCCAAACACTGCATCAAGGACAATCAGATCGCCATTCGTGTTTCTGCTCATCCAATCGCTCGTGAATTATCAAAACAACTAGGCCGTCCGATCACAGCAACCTCAGCCAACCG
>JBDRNK010000039.1:0-5471 GCA_043811105.1 Candidatus Uhrbacteria bacterium | reverse complement strand
TCGCCTTTCAAACCGGCTTCGTCAATTAAACGACCAGCTGAATCACCTTCCGGATTCTTAAACACACAGCCAGCGCAAGATGATCCAAGCGGTTGGGATCTCTTTCGCAGAGTAAGGCATTCATCCATTTTAGCTTCGATCTTGTCAGGCTTGCTTGGCTTTAATTTGATAGAAACTTCAAGAACTATATCGTCTGAGCTTTTCAAAGCACTGTTTCGATATGCGAAGTTTAGGTCTTCCGTGGGATAGACAGCCGTAAGGCTGTCATTTAATGACGCCCTTATCCCCTCGGGGGACAATGCGGGCGTCTTTCCCGTAAGAACTTGTATCGATTCAACAACCTTCCCCATCTCACCACCATAACATCCGGCGTTTCCATAAACCGCTCCGCCGATTGTACCCGGAATAGTTACCGCCCATTCCAAACCAGTCAAGCCAGCTCCAGCTGCAGTTCGAGCAACCATTGAAGTCAGAGCACCAGCGCCAGCGATTATTCGATCACCTTCAATCTTGATATCGCGATTCACCATCTTGATCACCAAACCATCAAAACCGGAATCTGCAACCAGGATATTCGTGCCACCACCAATAACAACATATTCAAGACCTTGAGGTCGAGCCCATTCCAAAGCTTTAACTAATTCCTCAGAACCGGCAACTTCAACAAAAAAACGAGCCGGCCCACCAACCCGCCAGGTTGAATGTTTTGATAATGGTTCGTTGTGTTGGATGTGCATATGAACTTGAGATATTGTTTGGGAACGTGAGATATTTTGTATAATATCTCCTGCTTCCAAGCAATATCTTCAACATATCTAAAATAATTTCCTGGCAACTTGATCAATATCACCCGCGCCCATAATAATTACCAAATCGCCTTGCTGAACCCGGTTGCGTAATTCGCACTCCGCCTGATTCAAATCTTCAGCAAAAGCAACTTCCCGGCTCTTACCCTGCGACACATCAAAATCTTGAATGGCATATAC
This sequence comes from Candidatus Uhrbacteria bacterium, assembly GCA_043811105.1. Classification (GTDB taxonomy): domain Bacteria; phylum Patescibacteriota; class Patescibacteriia; order UBA9934; family CAZDDW01; genus CAZDDW01. The sequence goes on along the minus strand of JBDRNK010000039.1, from coordinate 4,485 downwards.
AAGATCACGGCTGGAAATATCATCATCTTCAGTTCGACCAACCACGCCATAGATTTCAGAAACAATCAGTTCGTCAGCAGAATCAAAAGCATCAATAAAATCTTCAAACAGTTCTTTTGTGCGAGAATGCTGATGTGGCTGAAAACAAACCAACAGACGTTGATCAGGATATTCTTCTTTTGTTGCTTCTAAAGTTTTTTGTATTTCCGTTGGGTGGTGGGCATAATCTGAAATTATCTCAGCCCCTTGAAACTGACCGACTCGCTCAAACCGACGCCAGACCCCGGGAAACTCTGACAAAGACTTCTCAACGACTTGAGGATCAACACCCAACTCAACGGCTGTTCTCATCGCAGCCATAGCATTGGCAACATTGAATCCACCCGGGACTTGAAGTTGCAGATCATCCGGCTTGTCTTTACTTGAATAAACCAGCTCCTTTGTTTGGATTTTTAACTTCATACTTTCCGGATCATCCGCATTACGGACAACAAAACCGTTCTTTGGAACTTTATCAACAAATTCCTGAAAAGTATCACGAATATGTTCGAGATCGCGATAATAATCAAGGTGCTCGGCTTCGATATTAGTTAAGACAACAACGTTTGGATTTAACTCAAGCATGTGCGCCATATGCTCGCAACCTTCGACAACGAAATATTCACCAGCACCGATGCGTAGATTTCCAAACTCCCAGCCAGGTACTTTTGTTCCGACAATCACTGTAGGATCAAGCCCAGCATCTTCAAGAATCAATCCAAGCATAGCTGTAGTTGTTGACTTGCCATGTGTACCAGAAACAACAATCGTTTTATAAGAACTAGACAATTGACCAAGAAACTGAAAATAAGACATCTGCTTGATTCCCTGCTTTGCTGCAGCTTGGCGCTCAGGATTATCTTCAGGTACCGCGTCAGAATAAATCACTAAATCAGGATTCGAAAATGCAGACGCATCATGTCCGATCAATATCTTTGCTCCAAAATCAATTAGCTGGTTAGTAATATCAGAACTAACTTGATCAGAACCACTTACCAAGACACCTTTCTGTAGCAACAATTTTCCAACCGAAGAAAGGCCGATCCCGCCGGCCCCGATTAAGTGCACTGCTTTTAGCTTATCTATAATCATAAAATCATTTTACCAGTAAAAACGTTTTCAGCAAACAAAAAGCCTGAACCGTACGTTCAGGACAAATTAGCTAGCTGGTACCCAGACTGATCAAACGAATTGAATCACCGTCGATCAGATTATAGCGAAAACCTTGACCCTCAGGATTATGCGAAAGATTCCAGATCTCAGGCGCATTAATGATCTTATTTCCTTTTCGATCGTGAAGATAATGTTCATTGGTTTTTGTTGCCCGACTGATAAAAGCGATCAAACTTCCGTTTTCAGTCAAAAGCACTTCCTTGATCCGATGACCATCAGGGACCGATACACTTTGGCCGTTTCCGGGCAGGATCAATTTGCGAGAATAAATATAGTCAAATGAATATTCATCTTCTTCTTCCTTGTCGACCAACAAAACCAGATGGCCGTAGGGTTTGACCCAAATCGGTGTGATCAGGTGGAAGTGACCTGAGTAAAACATCTCGACAAAGGGCTGATCGCTGATTGTTGTTGGCGGATCAGTCGTTCGCATCAACAACAGCCTGCGAAACGGCAAACGTGTTTCATCAAAACTCTGTGGTGGCTCAACAAGCAAAATGTATGCTTGTTTGTCCGGAGAGTTCTGCGCCAGGTTGACCTTACCGGGAATTCGATGTCGAAGAAATTCGTTCTCCAGCCACCATTCATCAGTCTCGTCTCGATATATTTCGGTCGGCAGACCAAGACAGTTTAGACTGAATTGGCTGGCACCGGTACTGGTGTACCATTGCTGACGAAGTCGATTTTTCCCAGGCTGATTGATCACCACCGAGCCAATGATTCGGCCCTGATTATCAACCAGATAGTTCCGACGCGGGCCGTAGGCTGGATTAGAATCGTGTCCAGTGATCAGGACTCTGTTTGCTCCAACATGAAGCAGTCGGGCGTCCTTGATCGGAAGAACATTCCAACCTCGATTTGTCGAATGGTAAAAACGAACTCCTCGACGACCTGGATCAGGATGAAGTGCCGCCAGGTGCTCCCCATCAAGACTGACTTGCAGATGACTGTGTTTACGGAGCTGACGCGCCGCATTCTCATCAATACCATCCGGAAGTCTGATCGAAGATTTGATTGTCATGACCGTGACCCTTCTGCCTGCTTATACATCATCAACGCTTAGTGCTTCAACAGCAGACGAGTTATCGACTCCCCAATTATTAGGGAACCCTAAGCTTAGTATAATATACCAGCATTGTCAAGAGCAAGCTTTAAGGGTAGAATAAGCTGCGTATGAATAATCTTAGAAATAGCGACCCTGACATTGCTAATATGCTCGCCCGTGAGCTTGAACGTCAGGAACAAGGATTGGAAATGATCCCGTCAGAAAACTTTGTTTCTTTGGCTGTTTTAGAAGCTTTAGGATCAGTAGCCACTAATAAATATTCCGAAGGTTATCCTGGTCGGCGATACTATGGTGGTTGTGAATTTATTGATCAGATTGAAATCACGGCTATTAAACGGGCTAAACAACTGTTTGGTGCTGAACATGTAAACGTCCAACCACATTCCGGTGCACCGGCCAACATTGCTGTTTACTCTGCCCTACTCCAGCCTGGTGATACTGTTTTAGGAATGGATCTGTCACATGGCGGACATTTGACCCATGGCCATCCGGTTACTTACATGGCACAAATTTATAATTTTGTACGATATAAGACTGATGCTAGTGGTTTGATTGATTATGATAATTTGCGAGCTATGGCCCTTGAACATCGGCCGAAATTGATCCTGGTCGGCTACTCTGCATATTCGCGAGACATTGATTATCAACGCGTCCAGCAGATTGCCGATGAGGTCAGTGCTTTAACCATGGCTGATATCGCTCACATCGCCGGATTGATTGCTACCGGTGAAATGAATAATCCTGTTCCGATTTTTGATGTTGTAACCACGACCACACATAAGACTTTGCGTGGACCGCGTGGCGGAATGATTATGTGTAAAAAGAAACACAAGCCAGCGATTAACAAAGCTGTCTTCCCTGGATTCCAAGGTGGACCGCATGAAAATAATATTGCAGCCAAAGCGGTTGCCTTTGCCGAAGCTCTTGATCCATCATTTAAGGAATACGCGCGCCAGATTCGAGCTAACGCCAAGGTGCTGGAAGAAGAGTTTCGAGCTCGAGGATATGACCTTTGCTTTGGAGGAACTGATAATCATTTACTATTGATCGATGTAACTTCAAAAGGTGTATCAGGCCAAGAAGCTGAAAACGCACTAAGTGCCGCCGGCATCACCGTCAACAAAAACATGATCCCGGATGATCCGCGTTCACCAATGGATCCTTCAGGAATTCGTTTAGGAACTCCGGCGATTACGACTCGTGGGATGAAAGAATCAGAAATGAAACAGATCGCAGCCTGGATTGATGAAGCGATTATCAATCACGCTGATACAAACAAACTCGAAGCAATTAGATCGCAGGTCAAAGAACTGACAGCAAAATTTCCTTTGTATCCGAAATTAGAATACTGATTTCCTAGTTGCTTTAGCTCCGTCTTATTCAAACGCCATCAGAGATGGCTTAGAAGATTTTCTAACGGATCTTTGATCCGGTTCAAAAATACGCGAACCAGTTTGGTTCGCGTTTTTATTCTGGATCATACGCACGTAGATCACGTTTGACCCGACGGAGTTGAGCGCTCAGCATGGCCCGTTTGGCACGTAGCTCACTGATCTGGGTGTTCAGACCCAAACGCTCAAGCTCTTGGTTGTGTTGGCGACGATTGGCTCCGTTACGAGACAACTGCCGCTGGGTATCCCTGATTTGGCTGTCAATTTCTTGGATGGCTCGAGAAAGTTGATTGCACCGCTGTTTAAGCACGCGATACTCCTCCGGAGCCATGACCTCACCTCCCTTCAAGAACACTGTAACACATCTTTAGTTCGAAATGTAACGAAAGACTTTGGCTTTCCTTTTCGATAGTGTGAATTCTAGATTCTAATGCCCCACCCCCGACTGAGCCAAGACTTGGTTAGGGGTTTTATAATCAAGATTCTTTCTCGGTCTATTGTTTAACTTGCTTTTAATGTCTTTTATCTGTTTATCTGTGTAGTCTGAGATCCTTGTTCCTTTTGGGGTGTACTGACGGATAAGGCCATTGATGTTTTCAACACCACCTTTTTGCCAAGATGAGTATGGATCACAGTGAAATGCGTCGATGTTATACTCATATCGTAACACATGATGCATAGCAGTCTCAGACCCATTGTCAAAAGTAATGGACTTAAATTTCTCTTTCTAATTGGGTTAATCTTCGCATATGAGCCATATCTTAGCTGAAATGACTCATTTATCTGAGGGGTGGGGCAATATGTTTAGAATTCGGC
>JBDRNK010000038.1:0-9039 GCA_043811105.1 Candidatus Uhrbacteria bacterium | reverse complement strand
GCCAGTATTTCCTCTGGAAGTTGCAATATGTCGTGACGCACGAACTTCATCAGCTTCTGCTGGAGGAGTTGCTGGATTATTAACCACGGCTTCGGTCTGATCAATAAAAGCGGTCTGTAAAACCGGGCTATTATTGATATGATCTAAAACAGCGGCTTTATTTGGATTATTTGTATCCGTGGCAATAGTGTTGGCAAGTGCACCGTTATTTGCTGACAAAGATTCAGCAGTCATAAAGCCAGTATCACCAGCCATGTATTTTTTCTCTGCGTGTGAAGCATTGGTTGCTCGTTCAAGTGCCTGAGCTTCGTTTACCCCATCTCTTTGAGCCAGTCGTTCAGCTGCCCTCATGGTCAAACCATCTTCATCATTATCCGCAATCGCAGCTCGCATATCTCGACTGCCATGAAGCGCTAGATAATCTTGACCGTTACGCATGGTTCCACGATCATTGATTTGCATATTCTGCAAGCGTTGCATCATTCGGCCGTCAGGGTCATTAGTAATCGAATTAGCATCAAGTGATTTGGCAATTTCTTTATCATCAGCCATATTTGCTGTTGCCGCTGTCCATTGAGCATCGTTCATAGTTTCAGCGCGAGCAACATTGGCAGAACGCAAAGCTTTCTTTTTTGTATCGTCTCCGGCAACGATATCGCTCAAACCCTCTTGTTCAGACATTCGATTGATCTCTTCCATTTCAGCTCCGCTGGTCTGATTACGCATGATGGTTTTGGTTTTTACATGAAACAAGGCCGCACGCTTTCTAGCTCGAGCTTTTTCAGAAAAAGCCGGACCACGGATAATTTTCATCATTTCCGCCTGGCTCTTACCGGCAAAACCTGGAGTATGTTCGTCCATGGCATCTCGATCTTTTTTATGCTCAGCCTGTAAACTTGCCGTGGCTTTTGATTCAAGAGCTTCACCGGCTATTTGACCAAGTATGCCTTTATCCTTTAATCCTTCACCAAATTTGGCAACTCTTGTCTTGGCTATTTTTCCAAGATCACCAACTTTTTGACCTCCTGAGCCAAGTGGAATTTGAGAAGCAAAAGGCATGGCTTTTTTTGCAGTCCAGCTAGCTAGACCTACACCACCACGAACACCCTTACCAGCCAAGCGAGCTCCACCGGCAGCTAATCCGGCAGCAGCACCACCGGCAGCAACACCAGCACCAACAGTTCCCAAGGTTGCTCTTTTAATTGCTGTTGCCATTGTTCCTGGTTGAACCAATTTCTTAACCATACCACTAACTTGTCCGGGCATACCTTCAGCGATCTGCAGAGCAGCATCAATTCCAACCCAAATCATGGCAATTCCAATAACAAAGCTGATTAAATTATCCATTTGAAAAGCCTCAATCGGGATAGAAGCTGGATTTAACTTATCACCGGCTACTCCAGGAACATTTGATACAGGAAAACTTTCCTTAGCAGCAATACTTCCAGATCCAGCCACAGCCAAAGCCAGCCACAAGAAAAAAACCAACACCGGACCAATGGCCACGGTTGAAGAAAACTGTTTCCACCATTTGGTGTACGGATCCATATCTCCTCCAATCACCTGCTTGGCTCCAAGGAAAAAGAAAGCAATCGGTGAAAGAACAACCAAAATCCAAAGCAAGACTATTCTCATTACTAAAATAATCATGATCCCCATTAAAGAAAGCAAAACAATGGACATCATAACCAGGGCAGCAAAAGCCGCTCCCAGCAAATCAAAGGCTTCCAGTCCTTGATCTTTTGAAACCATATCCTTAACCATGTTTGCATCCAAATTCAAAATCTTAGCTAAACCAAGCATTTGAATGAAGTTTCCACCAGCCACATCTTTGATAGCGTTAACAAAAGTAAACATGATCACCTGACCGACATCAATCATGATTCCGCAAAACATGCGACTAAAGTTGATCAAAATTGCTGCGATCAATAATTTAGGTAAGGTCTGTTTCCAGGCAAAGCGCTGACCAAGTTTTCCTTCAGTACCACCGATAATCGTACCAAAAGCGATTAAGAGCATAATAATGACAAAACCGATATTGACTGTGTCGCGAACAATTGACCAACCGGCTCCGATCACCGGTGATGAAGAAAATTCGTTGTATTGCATGATCGGAACAATGACCAGGTTAATCAAGGCAACTACAATCAGACCAACAACACGAGCCATGGTAACTAAAAAGCCAGCCAGCCAAACAAGGGCATTTTCAAAAAAGCCAACGCCACTGTTGGAAGTTGGTGCTGGTGTGGCTACCGGTGGGTTTTCTCCTGCTTGAACTAAGCTTGGTTCAGTGATTATTAAAACAACAGCGGCAATTAATACAAAAGCTACACCAAACTTCCACTTTCTTGGATGGTGTTCTTTCAGCCTTAAAAATTGTGCTACAACGCGTAAGAAAAAGCGATTCATAGATGCTATAAGTATAGCATATTTTTTAATTTTTTGGCTGTGTAAAAATAAGCGTGGTTTTCTCAGGGAATTCATTCCCGTCTTGTCTCTTTCTCAGGGAACTTGCCTGCCCCGTACCGACGATGGTTTGGTACGTGATTCCCGTCCTGTTCTCTTCTCAGGGAATTCATTCCCGTTGTAAAATTAAAATACTGATCTTCATCCATACTTATCACTGAATTGACTAATTCTTCGACATATTCACGACCAAATTCATTAACCAGTTTCATAAATGAGCTAAACGGATACTGTTCCAATGAACTTAAAGAGTTAACTTCTTTATGCTTAAGCGGATTACCAATCACATATCCTCGAATACGTTCATATATTTGTTCTGTTGAGGCAATGTAAATATGATAGTCGCCCCAGATACCACTGCTTCGATCTAAATACTTATTTGTGAATATAGCTGATGGCCCATTAACTTTTTTCAATATCTGTGGAATTAAATTACCTTGTTGAAAATACCCAATAAAATGATAGTGGTTGTTCATTATTGCAAAATCATAATCTGTTATTTCAAATTTATTCAATATCTCTTTCAGTTTATTAAGCAAAAATTGCTTTGGTTCTTTGTGTATAAAAAACGGTCTTCGATTTAAAGTTGGTACAGTCACAAAATAATATATATTGTTTAGAAAATATCGTGGCATAAGTTTTATCTTAAATAATATAACCCCAATAAATTGGGTAAGAAAACTTCTTGGGGAACTTGCCTGCCCGTACCGATTATAGTCTGGTACGGGGTTCCGTTGTGATAAAAAAGCCTGACGTTTAGTTCGTCAGGCATACCTCAATAAATTGGGTAAGAAGTCAGGGTACTTCAACCAGGAGTTCACAACCTCCTAGGTGGTTATCAATCGCTTGAACTGCGACTGAAGTACCATCAACGTAAGCATCAAGGTCCATGGTTATGGTCCCTGGCGGATAAGGAGCTAAACAAGACCAACTAACAGCCCCGTAACGTTCGTATTCAAGACTGTAGCGAAAGCTCCAGTCTGATAGAACATAAGCACTCCAGTAGATCTGATTGTTGTTTTCCAGGTACTCAAGCGATGACCACCAAAAACCGCCACCGGCTGGTGAGTCGTTCTCATCCAAGAGTTCTCCTTGAAGCCAGAAATAATCTGGTGGTGCCCCATTGAGTAAGGCCTCAATTTCCAAAAGCAACCACCCTGGCTGTTCATATGTGTCATTGTCGTCGTCATCTGACAGTACATCGTCGTCGTCCGACAATACAGTATCGTCATCATCATCGTCCGAAACAACATCGTCGTCGTCCGACAGCACAGTGTCGTCGTCATCATCGTCAGATATGACATCGTCATCGTCATCCGATACGACATCGTCGTCGTCCGAAACCGTGTCGTCATCATCACCGTGCGATGGTTCAGAATCATCATCGTCACCGATCGGACCTGGGTTGTCTGATCCACCAAGGTCAAAATTGATCATAGTACCGCAGGAGCTGACCACTGTCTGATCAAGACAGCCAATATCAACTTCGCAACTACCAACTCCTAGCACTCCCAGATCCAAGATTCCGGCCGGCACTTCAAAGATAAATCGATGTTCAAATCCAAGCATCAGGTAAGTTTGCCAATTCTTGATCGGCAAAGCTGTGCCATCATTTACAACGTACACGGCTGAGGAACCGGTTTCTTGAACCAGAGTTCCATCGCGAAAACGGGCTTTCCCACTGTATGCCGGATAGTTGTTCAGGATATCCTGACCGTTTTGATCAACAGTTGAATGGATCAAGCAGACCCCCCAACTGTTCAAAATTTCCGGAACCAAATCAGATGGCACTTGCTGTCGATAGCGACCGGCTGAACTAACCGGTTCATAAGCCAACCAAACAAACCCGTCCTGATCTTCCACAGCCTGATACTCAGTTGGTTGACTAAGCACGCCGGCACTTTCTTGCCAGCACCAGAGTTCATGTTCAGACATGGGGACCACATCTGAAAAATCAAATCCGTAGCTATAAAAAACCTCCTCATTTTCGATCCACCAAATTTCTCCTTGATCAACAACAAAGACCTCGGTGCTGTCCGGATACTTGAGCAAGGTACCGTCCGGATGCCAGCCGGTTACTGCCAACATTGACTCATAGTCATGTCCGGTAGACAGATCACAAACGAACTGGTCACCGGCCAGATATGTTTCATCTGTTCCGGCAGTTATATCTCGAACATAGTATTCAGTCAGAACTGAATTTCCGTATTGAGCCATCTGCCGCGGGTCGCCGGTATGAAGATCAAGATGAACATGGTCACCAGTACAGTTGCCGGTACAGCCCTCAAAACCAATGAACTGCCCTTCAGCCACTTCAACTCCGTCCTCAACGAAGATGTCAGCCATGTGACCAATGACCAGATAATAACCATCACCAACATCGATGTTGAGGTGATAACCAAAACCGTATGGCGAGGTGTCCCAATGGACAAAAGCCGTGCCAGAGGCTGGAGCAAACAGGTCCTGGTTGTGGGTGTTGCTGGTATCGAAGTCAAGACCGTACAGGGTCGAGCTACCGTTGTGCGAGTAGTTTCCGTTGGCTCCTTGAGTGCACTTGTAGTACTCGCCCTGAGCAAACGGCAGATGCCAAACACCAGCTGGCAAATCAACCGAACCGCCCATACCGCCGTTATCCGGTTCAAGATAACTATGGCCACAGCCGATCAAAATGAAAAGTACGAAGATAAGCCAATAATTCAGTTTGCGTTGCATGATCAGTCCCTCGTCTATTTGGGTGGGTTAGACGAGAGAACTTAATGTTCAAACGCCTCTGGGACAGGTGAGTCGTGGGGATTGCCCCAGGGGCGCATGAGTCGCCCCATCAATGATCAATAATGGTTCCTGGTGGACTCCCCCTACACCATTATAAAGTTAATCATTATGAGATCAGGAAAGCTCCGAAAAGATCGTTACCGCGCCTCCTCCATTCAGTTACCAACCGAAGCTACGGACACTTAAATTCTCAGATACTTTTCCCAATAGGCCCTGCACAGGTTCCCCAACCCATATTGGACCGTTACAACCTTAACTGTAAGGTTCTATTTGCAGTCAATCATTATAACTTGTTGCTGTCAAGACATTTTTGTGCATAACTTAGCTAAATATTGTCATGTCAAGATTACATGAACAAATGAAAACTGTTAGAAATAAGTTTAAAATTTTGTTATAAAATTCTGACATCCGTGGCTGGTGAACAAGAGAAAAAAACGGAAAAAAAATGACCCGCAAGGTCGCGGGTCATGTTTGTAAATCAAAACTTAACGTCTCATTCCAACTTATCCCCAACTGGGGTCAGGCACCGGTTGTGGATAAATGACCTTCAAGTTGAATAATTCGTTCAATTCGATTTTTAAAAAGCTCTCGTGCTAGCCTTACATTATCAGAAAAATATTCTAATATCCAAGATGAGGAGAAGTGATCTTTTGTTTTCCCCATCAAAGCATGATAATTACTCCATGGCCACTCTTGGGGGTGATTAACAAGACCCGCTCTTACAGGATTTAACATCATATACATCACAACGTTTACCATATAATTATCTTTTTCAACAAGAAATGATTTGAATCGTCCTTGAAACAAGTGTCCAGACCTATTAAATACTTTATTAATAAACTGAGCATATTTACCATTTAATTCTTGCATTCCTTTTGATAAATTCGTATCTTCAGTTTCAATCAAAAGATGGTAGTGATTGTCCATTAGACAATATGAATGACATTGCCAACCATATTTCTTAATGGTCTGATATAAAAGCTGTAGAAAACATAACCTTATGTCATCATTTATAAATATTTTCTCTTTACAGTTTCCTCTGTTGGTGATGTGATGAATTGCACCTGGAAATTCAGCACGATGTGATCTTGCCATATTTTTTATAGTTATCCACAACTGGGGTCAGACCCTGGGTCTGACCCCAGTTGTTGACCCCAGTTGTTGTTAAGTAAAATGGCTCGCGGGTTTAATCGCGAGCCTTTGAACCAATCCCCTAATCAAAGCTTAACGGCTGATTGCCTGCCGGATGATACAGAATCGGACGACATTCATCCCCATCCTGATCACACAAACTGGCCAAGTAGGCCATGCTGTCTATAGTCTCAACAGCAGGCTCTGGCTCAATCGCTTCTGAGCCTGTTGGCCGAGCATTAACCGGCAACACTCTGATCAGTAAGATTGTCATGATGACGACCAGGGACAAGGTTGCAAGGATATTGCAGTACTCTGCAATCATTCTGATCTTGTAAGCCATTTCTTTCTCCAAAAGAAAAGACCCACCTGGTTATTCAGGGAGTCCTATTTGATCTAACCATGAAAAAAACACTTTGTCAAGAGAAAGCCTTTTTCGTTTCAACAAGTATCCGGCATTGACAAGGGCCCCTGATTGGGCTACGATCTGATTACGCACAATTCGTCCTTTTCACATAGAAAGGCGGTCGTCATGACGACTAAACAAAGCTTTGGAAAAATGGCTGCGGCTGTGGCTCTGTGGTTCACGGACAATCCGATCGGCCGATCCTTCCGAATCGCTCTTGAAAAAAAGATCAAAGAGGCGGCGGCCACCGGCACCGCTCTTACCAGTGAAAAAATCATCAAACTTTTGGAAGAATACGGTTTTAACCTTGAAAGCATCCGCGAAAACAAGCTTTTCAAATGGCTTGGTCAAACCGCAATTGAAGTTGGTAGCGGACTCTTGCACATCAAGGTGCCGGCTGGTCTTGTCGGCGGTAATGAACTTGAGGCACAGAAAGTCGAAAGTTTCATTAACGATCTAATCGAGGAAGCTGGCAAAGGAATTGCCGAATCAGTTAGCGGCAAGATCAAGGTTACCAAGATTCCAAAGACCGTTGGTCTAGCTGTAGCTCGGATCAAAGAACTGCAAGAAGGCCTGTACCACAGACTTGACCGAGCCAGCGGTACGCTTTTGTGCCAACAAGCGGAACGGCTGATCCTTGGTCTGGGTCTTGAAGATGACAACGTCCTTGACCCAATGGACATGAATCATGCTGTGCAAAAAGGTCTAAAGCCTTGCCCGCACTGCTTTGATATACCAATCGTCGAAGATCGAACGGAAATCTCAATCCGCGATCTGCTCACTGCCGAACAATACGAGGCCTTGAGCGTGGTCATTACCCACCTGGTAATCAACAAGCGCAATGCTGAGCTGGAACTGCTTCAAGCCACGCTGGCTTCTTCTGGTTCCCGAGGGTTCTATCAAGCGCTTGGTAAATTCCTGAGTCAGGTGCAGACTAGACAACGCTCACTGTTCAAACATGGTATTCAACAAAATGTTCTTGACGTGACCAATCCGGAAATTGTCCAAAGCATCCTAAGTCTTTGCCGTTCAACCGGACTCAAATTGAATATGAGTGCCGGTCTGGCTGAGGCTGTGGAGCGGTTGATTGAATACGATCCTGTTGGGAAAAGTGAAAGTTGGCTCAAAGAACAATTGCCAGGCGCCGCAACAGTGGTCGGACGTGGTTTCCGCTGGCTGTTTGGACTGGCTCTTGTTTCCCTGGCGATTTTCGTGTTTTGGCTGATCAGCTGGGTGATCGGTTTTGACTGGGGGTTTGGAATAAGCTGTGCTTTGATCCTGACCGGCTGTGCCCTGCTGGCACCGCTGGCTCAAACCATTGCTGACGCTCTTGATCGTGCAGTCGAGATCGGAACCGGTCCGCTTCGTGATCTGTCTGTTCTGGTGCGAGAAAAAATCTTGCATCTACCGCCAACAAAACAGGAGTTGCCACTAACATTGGCCGAACGTGTAGCTGAGGCACAAAAGATTCGCTTGGCCATTTACCAAGTGGCCAAGACTGTTGGTTTTTTCAGTGTCATTGTTGGTGTGGTCATGTTCGAAGAGTATCTGCTCGGACACCCAAGAGCAGCTGACTCTGGGCGCATTGCCTTGCTGATTGTTTTTGCAGCCATGTTTGTTTCTCGTTTGGCACCAGAGGGTTGGCGTAAAGCTTACCCAACTGACAAAGCCACACGAAGTTTGTTCAAACAAGATATGGCAACCGCGACTCTGAGCAGTTGTTTAAGCAAAATCCTGATCATGGTTGCCTGGTTGGCTGTACCAAGTATGTCTTTGGTCGGCTATCTGGGAATCGAACATGGCATTTCCGGTGGCTATACTTTGCAAGCAAAAAATGACCCTAACGGCAATATCATCTTGCTCTATCCTGACGCGAAAATGCAACCGGCATTGGAAAGCCCTGTTTTTGCTGATGGGTTTGCCAGTGGTATGATCTTTGTTGAACAGGATCTTTGGGGTCGAACCGTGGTCAAGGCAATCGGCAAGGATGCATTGCATAATATAGCAAACGATGGCTACAGCTTTGTTCGACGATGGGACGGGACAATCAAAGCCGAACTAGCTCCGGAAGAACCGGCTACTGCAAAACCGGGAACATATCAAGGATCTTCTGAAGAAGCCCTTGAAGAAGAGGATGAAGAAGATTACACATTCGACCAAGTGAAGTACGACGAAGCCAAAAAAAAGGTCGAGGATGGCCTTAAAAGACTTCGGGAGATGTGAGAATAGTCCAAATCTACTCGCGACTACGCTATGCGTGGTCG
>JBDRNK010000037.1:0-2050 GCA_043811105.1 Candidatus Uhrbacteria bacterium | reverse complement strand
AGATAAAATTCGTGTGTATCATAATGATAAGTTTATTCAGGAATTTGATCGGATAAACAAAGACTAATTATTGATTTTACTGACCGTCAGTATGACATTTGACTGACAGCTTAGAGTGACACTTTTGCTGGTTGACTACAGCTTTTAAAGGGTTATTTCTTAGCAAGGATGTGCTTAACTGCTGTTTTCTCAAGTTGCACACCAGGCTGGTCATAGGTGTTAATTAAGAATAGTTCGCCTAAATAAGCACAAGCAAGCTCATAAAACATGAATAATGCCCCTAACGACTCAGGGCTAATTTTTGGTATTGTTAACAATATATTTGCTACGTTGCGCTTGTTTAGTGCTTGAATCGTAGCCATCAGCTCAGCCTGATTCAGGATAGATAGTGATTTACCTTGAAAGTAGTTTATTTGATCGATTTCATAGGTTTTAGGCACAATTAGGTTTGTATCGAATTTCTCACACTGAATAATGGAAATCAGCTTGTTCTTAGGGCCATCTAGATACAATTGGAGCTGAGAATGCTGATCTGTGGCTCCTAAAGCCGCAATTGGTGTTGGTCCGATATTATCTGATTTACCAAGTGATTCTGCCCAAAGCTGACGAAACCAAAATCCAAACTGTTGCAAACGATCACAATACGGCATACAGATGTGGATATCTTGATCGCTTTTTTGATAGGCCAGATAATGTGTTGCTGCGAAACGAGCCGGAGCTGATCTCGGTCCCCTGCCCTGATGTTCATTTTCCACTGACTGAGCACCTTTTAAAATTCTGGAAATTGAAATCCCGGCACAGGCAGCTGGAAATAATCCAACTGATGAAAGCACGGCAAAACGTCCACCAACATTTAATGGGTGTGCTAAAGTCTGATACCCTTCCCTTTTTGCAATTTTCTCCAAAACTCCGTCAGTCAAATCTGTGGTTACAATAATATGCTCTGTGTGTTTCTTTTTGCCAACCTTTCTTATCAAAGCTTCACGAATAATTAAAAACGCTGACATGGTTTCGATTGTTGTACCTGATTTTGAAACAACATTAATTGCAGTTTTTTTAAAGTCGATCTTATTCAGCAGTTCACTTAGAGAATCCGGATCAGTGTTATTGCCGGTAAAAAATAATTTAAGACCATCACTGCCATGCCCAAGGGCTTGGTAAATTGCCCGTGTCCCCAGATCAGATCCACCAACACCAATTACGATCATATTTTCAAAGCGCTTTCTAAATTGAGCAGCCATTTTCTGTATTACGCGCACAGCTTCTTGATCGTATGGTAAATCCATAAAACCCTGCTCGTTAGCTGTTCGTAGCCGAGTAATTTGTTTGGTTGCTCGAGCTAGGTGCTTGTCCAAGGACTCCATTTCCTTAGCACTGCGTCCACTATTTTTTAGATTTACCGTAAGGTATTGTTTTGTTTTCATATTACTTATAGTATACATAATCACCGAATCTTAAATCAATGTATTGGACCAGATTCGGATTAGTTATCGATTCACGTAAAACAATTTCTAAATTATTGATCTGTGGTTCTAGATCATTACTTGGATCAAACAAGATCCAGTAACCTTCTTTGCTTTTTGCTGCTAGCCAGCCAATCTCATAATCTTCAACTCGGAATGATTCAACCGGAATATTTATTTGCTCTGACAGGTAGTCAAAGTTGATCGCTCCTTGAACCATGTTTTCGCTGAGTACACTTTGGCCAATAGCAATTTGTGCATTTGTTTGATCAATAAAAGTCGGATAGTCTAAAATCATCTCAAGGTCTGTTTCTGTGGATTCACGAATAATCGTGCCGGTCAGATCAACAAAGTATGATTTGTCAGTGGTTTGCCAAATCAGAGTTGAGACCCGTTCCTTTACAGTTACGTTTAAAGATTTACCTTTTATTTGAAGATCGATTGAATCAAAAACAAAATGTTCGTATAATTTTTCCTGGATTTTTTCTTCATTTATCAACCAACGGTTGTTGGCTGGAAAAAGCAAAAATCTTTGTTTGCTAAGTTCCTGCTCGACAATTTGACTGATTGATTCAGTGGCTATATGC
>JBDRNK010000036.1:0-5436 GCA_043811105.1 Candidatus Uhrbacteria bacterium | reverse complement strand
GCCGTGGTTCAAGGCTTAGCCACTCCGGATCATTTTGTTGTTTTTAAGGCGAAGCTTGATAAATTTCGTCCCATAATTGAACGAACGCTTGGATCAAAGAAAGTAAAGATGGTTGCTCGAACAACCGGTGAAAGCAAACGCATTCGAACTAGTAAAAAAGAACAAACCAGCTTTTCGATTTCAAATAAGGAAGTATTGCAACTGGCTCGCTGGGCAGTGCAGATTGAAAAGAGTTATCAAACACCAATGGATATTGAATGGGCTAAGGATGCTCGGAATAACAAACTTTATATCGTTCAAGCTCGACCAGAAACTGTGGAAGCTCGACGCGATATCAATGTGCTGAAACAGTATCAACTCGAACGTACAGGTCGTGTCTTGGCTAAGGGAACTGCAATCGGATCTAAGATCGGATCGGGAAAAGCACATTTAATTACTTCGCCAAAAGAATTAAGTAAATTCAAAGCTGGCGAGGTTTTGATAACTAAAATGACTGATCCGGCTTGGGAGCCGATTATGAAAATTGCTGCCGCGATTGTTACCGATCAAGGTGGTCGAACTTCGCACGCGGCAATAGTTTCGCGGGAACTTGGGGTGCCAGCGATTGTTGGTGCTGGGAACGCCACTAAGATGATCAAAAATGGTGCTCAGGTAACAGTTAGTTGTTCTGAAGGTGAAGAGGGTCATATCTATGCCGGGCTGTTACCGTTTAAGATTCGTCGAACCAATGTCAGCAATCTAAAAAAACCACCAGTGCAAGTAATGATGAATCTGGGAGATCCTGGTCAAGCTTTTACTTTGTCACACATTCCTTGCGATGGGGTTGGTCTTGCTCGTGAAGAGTTTATCGTAGCAAATCTGATCGGCGTGCATCCGATGGCTTTGGTAGAGTATAAGAAAATAAGAAAACAAAAAAATAAGAAAATAATACAGGATATCGATAAATTGCTGGTTGGATATAAAAAGCCGACTGATCTGTTTGTCGAACGTCTGGCAAGTGGAATTGCTAAGATTGCCGCTGCCTTTTATCCAAACGATGTGATTGTTCGTTTTTCAGATTTCAAAACCAATGAATATGCTTCATTGATTGGTGGTGAACTATTTGAACCAAAAGAAGAAAACCCAATGTTAGGCTGGCGCGGTGCATCACGTTATTATGATCCGGCCTTTGAACCAGCCTTTTTGCTTGAGTGTGAAGCCTTTCGTCGCGTTCGCGATGAAATGGGTCTAACTAATGTTGTACCAATGATTCCATTTTGTCGTACACCTGAGGAAGGGAAGAAAGTGCTTCAGACAATGTCAAAAGCAGGACTTCATAAAGGCAAGAATAAACTTCGTGTTTACGTAATGATTGAGATCCCATCAAATGTTATCCTGGCTGATGAATTTGCTCAGATTTTTGACGGATTCAGCATTGGTTCAAATGATCTAACCCAACTAACCTTAGGTGTAGATCGCGATACAACCAAACTTCATACAGTCGGAGACGAACGCAATAAAGCCGTAGTTACTCTAGTTAAAGAAGTTATAAAAAAAGCCCGCAAGCACAAGGTCAAAATCGGCATTTGCGGTCAAGCCCCTTCGGATTATCCAGAATTCGCTCAAATGTTAGTTGATGCTGGAATTGATTCGATCTCAGTTATTCCTGACACTGTTCTTTCGACACGCATTGCTTTATCAGGAAAAAAGCGAAAGCGTTAAGTGGAATAAGATTATTCCAAAAGAGGAAAAGCAGATTATTTGCAGGTCGCGATAGCCGTGGCCTGTTTTATTAATACTACGCCAAGCGCCAGCAGATAGGCCGAAGATTAAGAAAGCCACCACAAACCAACCTACGTAATTCAATGTTGGTACACCAAGGATCGGACCGGACCCGGCCCATTCCCAAGCGTTCCAAACGTGTTTAGCCATGTATTCAATCGGTAGATCATAGACCACAGCAAACAGTGAAGCAACTAGTAACAAATATAATTTTGAAACTCGCTTACCAAAACCAACCACTAATCTGGCGGCCAGCCAGGCGGTGGTTGTAGCCCCAAACCAAGCCAAGGGAATCAGGATCGGAACGTTGCCAAGATGAGGTCCAAGGAAACCGGTGTAGTTATAGCTACTGAAAGTCAGTCCTTGATGAACACCAAGATATTCAACGCAGTATCCGACAAAAATTGAGACTAGCAAGATATACAGGGTTTTTATCAGACCGATATTTTGGCGCATGAATCCAAGAATCAATAAGATGGTCAAAACAATTGCCATGAGGAATATGTTTTGTTGCATTAATAGATCAGGATTGAAAACCAGAATAAAAGCACCAACCAAAGTGCTTGCAGAAAAAATAATACTGATGATAGAAATTTTCATATAAAAACATTGTAACATAAAAAAGACCCTGCAAGCAGGGTCAGTCGTTCAGCTGAAGGCCGGGACCTTGAAGATCCGCCGTCGCAGGCGGCGAGGTTTTTCGGTCGGCTCGCTGATCAGGTACAGATGTGTCTGCTCGCTGGTCTGCGGTCGAGTTTTTTCCGGAGTTGGATCAATGCCAACGTAGTAGCGACGCAAGATGGTCTTGCCCTGGCGTTGCAAACGTTGTACACAATCCGGGTTGAGACAGGCACCACCTCTTTCATACTTTACGACACAGATCTGCTTCCACTGAGCACGGCCTTTGTTGTTGACCAGCACCATGGCGTGTTCGGTTTCCCTCACACCACCACGAGGCGAGTCTTCGGCCAACGCTTTTCCACAGGCAACACAACAGCCAACAGCTACGGTCACGGCATTCTCCCCAAGAAAAGAACTAAGTTGCCACATTTTGCCCCTTGCAAATACAGCAAGAGGAATTGTACAAAGTTGTTGGCTTGATGTCAAGATGACTGGACAAAATAAGCAGGATTTGGTATCCTACTGTCGTTATCAATTATAGATATTTTATGGCTAAAAAGACTAAGCATGATCCGCGTAAGAAAGTGCCAATATTAAAGCATACTTACAAGAAGGCTGGAAAAAAGAAAAGATAAAAAAATCCCCGTCTACGGGGATTTTTGTTTAGGCTGCTTTTGCTGAGGTTGTGGCAGCTTCTTGCCAAGCAAATAAAGTTTCGGCTGGTATTTTTTGCAGATGCCCGACTTCTTCACCGTTATCATCCACCCTGTCATATCCAACCACAACTTCACCATTCTCAGCATCAACTCTGATAAGTACTCCGGGCACAAACTCTCCGGTGTCTGTAGAGCGGGCTTGGATTTTAATTTCTTGATTTTTGATCAAGGCTTCCGCACTAGCCACGGCTTGGGTTTTTAAGAATTCGGCAATCGCGATAGGGAAGGTATCGCCAGCAAAACTGACTTGAACATTCTTTTCATCAAAGCTCTCCACCTTTCCTTTATCAAAACCACCACCAGGTTTTTTTACCGCAACATCAAAGTCAATTCGTTTGATAACATCAACTTCACCTTCGCGGTGTTGGGCCAGTAAATTTGCTTTGCTTCTGAATTCCTGTTTTCCATCTGCATTCTTAACAACCACGTTATCGCCAATAGCTTCGATAATTGTTACGCGTTCGTAACCTTTGTCAGTGTTTGAACGAACATAAACTGGGGCTTTGGCTTCGATCAAATCTTTGATTAGTTTTTGATCACGAACTGACATGGTTTTGCGTTCCTCTTGTCGCTCACCGGCATGTTCTATTTGATCTTGCATTTCTTGGGGCGGTCTATATCTTTCTGAAGTCATATGTTTATTTGATTATCTTCAATAATATCTTAGTATAAAATTTAAAATGAGACAGTGGTTAAAAAGGGCTTTTTATATTTTTCAACTTTGGGTTTGTTTCTTTTTGCAAATATTAAGTCAATCTTCTGTGGATCTTTTAATACCTCCGCATATAAAAACTTCACTGCATTTAACGCAAGATTGATTGTTTGCGGGGATTGATTGCGTTTGTGCTTGGCAAGTAAAAACTCCTCGATCGCGTTTTGTTTATCCTTGATTCCTCGTTCTTTGGAAAAACTGACATACTCCTTGATATAGAGCAAATATGCTTTACGCGTCTTCGGAGAGCAGTTTCTCAATCTTAAAAAACGCTCTTTTTTTCAAAATATTTTCCATGTTTGAATAATAACAAGAGTTTGCTTAACATACAAGATATTGTTACAATTTGGATGTAGAGTTTGGATATAAAGCAGATATTCGCAATTCCGCTGCGCTTCATTTGCGAATATCGCGCGCGGATATCTCCGCGCGATATATTCAATTTTATTTTTGCCACCTAACTTTTTAAACTTATGGACAAGAAAAAACCATTCGATGTAATGGCAGACTTAGCCAAAAAATATCCACGAGTAAAGCCTCTCGAGAATGAGTCGTCTCAAATACTAAGCCCAGAAGATCAGGCTCGATTAGATGCTATTGGTGGATCAGCCGTGCTAAAACATTTAGACCAAAAAAGGAATGCACTGCTCCGAGAGCTTGAGCAATTACCAAAACATCGTGAAACCTACAAAAAACAAGAATTGGAATCAATACTTGAAGTCGAGAGGCGTTTACAAGGATTCGTAGATGAATTTGATCAGACAGCAAAAAATTTGGCAAAAGATTCGTCCGAGTATCAGGAACTTTGCGAACAACATATTAATCAGGTAATGCAATATTTGGACCAACAAAATTTTTGGGTTCACAAATTCACTACCGAAAACGCTGGCGGAGCTTCGGCTGACCAACCACTTGAATACTCCGACGACGACTCGGTCTACTATGTGACACAAAGCGGCATTTCTCTTCGTATAAAACGATCAGCAAGCAATCTTGGTTTAGGGACAGTGATTCAACCTTTTTTTGAAAAGATCATTTTTGGCTTACCTAACTCAGACCTAAAAGAAGGCAGACCTCTAATCGGCGGTAGAGTTAAAGAATACCGTTCAGACGAATTTCGAGAGATTCTGAAAGGTGATCGTGTATCTGAAGATTTCGAGTCAACAAACGAGATTTACACAAAGAATGGGAAGATATTTTTTGTTGTATCAAATGATCGAAATCCACACGAGGGAGATCGTGTAAATCAGATAATCGAAACAAGATGATAAATTGAAGGTGGCAAAAATAAAACTCAAAAATTTCCCTTCGGGACGTTGCACTAAATTTTTGCCCTACGGGGAATATAACAAGGGATATGAGGTTACGAAGTCTTGCAGACTTCTTCACCCAAATTTTCCTTCGGAAAACTTCTCATAATCCTAACGTTAAATACAATCTCTAATTTTCCTTTGTGGGAACGACAAAGTAACCTGAACACTTAACGGGGCTTGGCTTCGCATAGACGACAAAAACGGAAAAGACGACAATTGCTACGCAACTATCTATAACATTTTCTAAACGGTTCACTACGTTCTCCCAAATTTTTCTAAAAGTTAAAATAACGGAGTTGGGGGGACTAAACTA
>JBDRNK010000035.1:0-5078 GCA_043811105.1 Candidatus Uhrbacteria bacterium | reverse complement strand
CCCAAGGTTACCCTGCCGTTCATGCGCGAATTGTTCGGAACCGACCCTGAGTCCCAGCCTTGCGTTTACAACAACGACTGGTGGTTGGGCGATCGGGGTGATAAGTTCCGTGACAAGAGCTTGCCGGTAGGCTGGCATCTGGTCCGCACTCGTTTCGAACCAGATTCGACCAGCAAGACCTGGGACGACCAGGAAAAGCTGATTCCGGACACACATGTCCGTACTCAGGCGCTTGAAGTAACCCAGGCCGGGTTCTTGATCTACCGATTGCAGGACGGCAAGCGTATTCTGGAGAGCAGTTACGCTTGGTGCCAGGAAGTGGATGGCGATAGCCGCCGCGTCGACGTCGGTTACTTCGCTCGTGACGGCTGGGTCGTTGACGCCTGCCGCCCGTCGCGCAGTTGGAGCGGCCTCGGTTTGCTCCTCTCCAGGAAAGTGTCATAGCTCTTAGGCTTTGGACACTTAGTCCTTAGCATGGTTCTTGACCTTTAGTTCTTGGCCCTTGATATCCGCATGGATGTCAGGGGTCTTTTATATTGAAATAAACCGATAAGCGTGATATACTCATATCAGCTTAAATAAGCGGAAATAAATACTTATCCGCAATAAACTTGACAAAAAAAATCAATAAGCTTAAAATAGGCGCGCTCCTATTATCCACAGGGGGCTTGCCATTTTTTCGCTTATTTGATAGAATTCCGACACATTCGTGTTTATGGTAGCAGAACAAAATACTAAAGAATTTATCGAGGCGAAGGGCACTGTGGAAGAACTTCTTCCATCAACTACCTTCAAAGTTAAACTAGAAAACGATCAAATGATCACAGCACATCTTTCTGGAAAAATGCGGAAGTTTAGAATCCGTATTTCTGTTGGTGATCAAGTGAAAGTTGAAATGTCGCCATACGACTTAACAAAAGGTCGGGTGGTTTATCGTTTTTAAAAAATTATGAAAGTTCGCGCTTCTGCAAAGAAAATTTGTCGAGACTGCAAAGTCATCCGTCGAAAAGGGCGGGTGGTTGTTGTTTGTAAGAATCCGCGACATAAACAAAGACAAGGATAATTTATGGCACGTATTGCTGGTGTAACTTTACCGAATGACAAACGAATCGTAATCGCCTTAACTTATATTCTTGGTATTGGTAACAGTCGATCAATGAAGATTTTGAAAGAAATAGATATTGATCAGAACATTAAGACTAAAGATTTAGATGATGCCCAAGTAAAGGCTATCAGTGAACAGGTTGGTAAGTATCAGGTTGAAGGAGAACTCAGACGTTCAGTTATGGGAGATATTAAAAGATTGAAAGAGATCGGTTGTTATCGAGGTGAACGACACAACAAGCGTTTGCCGGTTCGAGGACAGCGAACAAAAACAAATTCACGAACCGTTCGTGGTAATGTTCGACAGACAATGGGAAGTGGACGTCGAGCCCTCACAAAAACATAATTTGGATACGAACTACGAAAATTTACGAAAGTACGAAAACGATAAACATCAGCAGTGGTAATAACCACCAACGATGATATTCCAAGCCCTTCTAGAAAAACTTTCGTAATTTCGTACGCTTTCGCAGTTCGTATCCACTTTCGACACTATGGTTGCAAAAATACAAAAAGCATCTAAAAAGAAAAAGGCAGTGCGACATGTTTCGCAAGGCCGTGCTTATATTCAGGCGACTTACAATAACACTATTGTTACTCTGACTGATTTGAACGGAAACACTTTAGCTTGGGCCAGTGCTGGACATTGTGGTTTTAAAGGACCAAAGAAATCAACACCATACGCAGCATCGATAATTGTCAAAGCGACTGCAGATAAGGTACAAGAGACTGGTTTACGTGAATTAAGTGTTTTTGTAAAAGGAGTTGGTTCAGGACGAGATTCAGCAATTCGAGCATTGAATGCCAACGGTTTTACTATTCTTAATATTAAAGATGAAACTCCGGTTCCACACAACGGCTGTCGTCCACCTGGACCTCGCCGTGTTTAATTTTTTATGGGAAAGACATTAAAGCCAACTTGTAAAATGTGCCGCCGTGAGGGTGTATCTTTGTGTGGCAAAGAACGATGTGCTCTTAAACGTCGAAATTATGTTCCCGGTGTTCATGGACCAGGTCGTCGGCCACGTTTAACCGCTTATGGAATTCAGTTACGAGAAAAACAAAAAGCCAAGCGTTTATATAATGTCATGGAAAAGCAATTTAGAAATTATTACGATAAGGCGTCTAGCAATAAAGACAATACCGGAATTATTTTAGTACGCTTACTGGAACAACGACTTGATAATGTTGTCTATCGTTTAGGACTTGGAAAAACTCGTCGGCAAGCACGTCAACTTGTTAACCATGGATTCTTCTTGGTAAATGGGAAAAAAGTAGATATTCCTTCTTACCAAGTTAAGGTTGGTGATGAAATTACCATTCGCGAAAATAAACAAAAAAAGTTAATTTTTCAGGAATTAAATGATCAACTTACCAGACAACAACCGCCTGGCTGGTTGCATCTTGATGTTGCAAACCAAAGTGGAAAAGTAACATCAAGTCCTGAAGCAGACGATTTAAAACAAATATTTGATCCCAAACTTATCGTTGAGTTTTATTCACGATAGCCATTTAATATGGAAAACATTCTTCTCCCAAAAAAGTTTACTTTTGAACCAGGAAGTCATGAAAATGAGGCCATTATGATCGTTGAGCCTTGTTATTATGGCTACGGAACAACACTCGGAAATGCCCTCCGGCGTGTTCTACTTTCTTCTTTACCTGGTGCAGCAGTCACTGCTGTTAAAATTAAAGGGGCAACGCATGAGTTTACAGCACTTGAGAATGTTAAGGAGGATGTGCTAGAAATTATTTTGAATTTGAAAGGTTTACGTATGAAGGTCCATACTGATGAACCGGTTAAACTGACCTTGAAGACTTCAGGACAAAAAGAAGTAACTGGAAAAGATATTGATGATAATGCTGATGTGGAAATCGTTAATCCAAAAATGAAGATCGCCACCCTAACTGATGATAAAGCTGAATTTGAAATGGAATTAACTGTTGAACGCGGTCGCGGTTTTGTCCCAACCGAAGATCGTAAAAGAGACGGTGGGGAGCTTGGGGTGATTAGTATTGATGCCTTGTTTTCACCGGTGCGTAACGTGGCCTATAAAGTTGAGAACACTCGTGTTGGTGATATAACCAACTTTGACAAGCTGGTTATGACTATTGAAACTGACGGCACGGTAAATCCTGAAGATGCTGTTCGCGAATCAGCTAAGATTTTACTTGATTATTTCTCTTTTTTAATCCCTGAAGATAAGCCTGAGGTTTCTGAAAGTCCAGAAGAAGAGGTTGCTGAATAATATTTATGCGTCACCGCAATACAACAAAAACTTTAAGTAGAAAAACAGGACCGCGTCAGGCTTTAATGAAAAGTTTGGCTCAAAATTTGGTTTTGTACGAAAAGATTAAAACAACACAGACTAAGGCCAAAGTTTTAAAGCCTTATATTGAACGTATGGTGACTACGGCCAAGAAAGGTGATTTAACAGCTCGACGACAGTTAATGAAAAAATTAACCACTGAGGGATCTGTGAAAAAAATGTTAGAAGTGATCGGTCCACGCTATAAGAGTCGTGCCGGCGGTTACACTCGAATTGTTAAAATCGGTCCACGTCAAGGTGATGGGGCTGAAATGGTTCAGATTGAATTTGTATAATATGAATAAGATTGAACGAAAAGTACAACAGATTGACGCTACCGGTCAGGCACCGGGAAGGCTGGCTTCGGCAATTGCTCAGATTTTGATTGGTAAAGATAAGACTGAGTACCAGGCTCATGTTGATTTGGGTGATACGGTAGAGATAACTAATGTAGACAAGATGATTGCCACTGGAAAGAAAATGGAACAAAAGGAATATATTCGACATACTGGATATCCGGGCGGAATAAAGCGAGCAACAATGCAAAAAATTTGGGACACCAAGGGTCCGGCGGAAGTTTTGCGACGCACTGTTAAAAATATGTTGCCAAAAAATAAGTTACAAAAAGAGCGCATGAAGCGTTTGATTATCAAATAATTATGGCTGATGAGACAAGAAAATATATTGAAGCGATTGGTCGTCGTAAAAAAGCGATTGCTCGAGTTCGAATTTATGAGAGTGGTAAGGGTTTATTTGAAGTGAACAAAAAAGAGGGAAATGAATTTTTTCCAGTCTTTGAACATCAAACAATGATAATTGCGCCATTTATTGCCGTTGGTCAGGATGGTAAATTTGATGCAACGGTTAAGGTTTGCGGTGGTGGAATAAATGGACAGGCCGAGGCTGTACGTTTGGGAATAGCTCGTGCTTTGGAATTGTATAATCCGGAATTTCGTGCCAGTTTGAAAAAGTTAGGATATTTGAAACGAGATGATCGAAAGCGTGAACGAAAGAAACCAGGTTTGAAATCAGCTCGTCGTGCACCACAATGGGCAAAGCGATAAAATAAATATTTAAGGAATGACCCCGCCATCGGCGGGGTCTTTTGATATCTTGACCAGCCCGGCAGTAGCCGGGCCAGCCACCTGGGAGCCTCAGAAGAAGAAGTTTCAAGTTACAAGTTTCAAGTATCAAGGAAGGAACAAGGATCAAGGAACAAGTTGATATTTGTAACTTGACACTTCATTGAACCTTGTCACTTGTTACTTGTTACTTTCAAAACCCTGAGGCTCCCAGGTGGCTGGTCAGTCGAAAAAAATCCGCCGTTTTGCAGTGCAAAAGGCGGATGTGTTCAGAAACGGAAACCGAGACCTGTGCTCGCAGACAGAAAGAAGCTGTGCGAATAACCGGCCTGAAGCTCAACGTTCCAGCAAAGTAGCGGACTCAACTTCAGATCAAGTCCGCCCAAGGCCATCGCTCCGGGTGAGCTGGTTCGACCTAGGTCGTTCTGGTAGAAACTGATCAGGAAAGCCGCTCCGGCATAGGGATGAGCCTTGTTCTGGCCAAAGCGGTAGCGAGCGCCAAGGTTGGCATAAGGCATAACCGCTGTCCAGCGTGACTGCGACAGAACGTCGTAGAAGCTGTTCAGCAACGTTCCAGCCCCCA
>JBDRNK010000034.1:0-3895 GCA_043811105.1 Candidatus Uhrbacteria bacterium | reverse complement strand
AAGTCACGCGAGGCAGATAAGCAGGGTCAACAGAACTTGGCCAAGTTCATGAAGATTCTTTTTGTAAAACGGCTGGAGAGTAGTGTTTTTGCCTTCAAGTCCACCATTGATCGATTCATTGCCTCCTACGAGCGCTACATTCATGAATTTAATAATGGGCATGTTTTTATCAGTAAAAAGCATATCAATAAAATATTTGAATGGCTTGACGATGATAATACTGAAGCAATTGAGATGCTCATCGAAGATGACAAGGCAGAAAAACTCGAGGCTACTGATTTCTCGCCTTGTTTTATTCAGGATCTGCAAAGCGATATCGCTATCCTCAGAGAAGTCCATACTATGTGGATGCATTTCAAACGAGATCCAAAGTGGATCGCTTTTAAAGAGTTACTCCAAACGAATCAAAACCTGAAAACCAATAAACTAATCATCTTTACAGAATCAAAAGAGACAGCAGAGTATCTCGCAAATCGGTTTCACACAGACATGGATCAAAACGTTTTAATGTATTCCGGTGCATCCAGTCAGGAAACGCGTAGAACCATCATAGCCAATTTTGATGACAATTACTTACATCAAAAAGATGACTATCGTATCCTTGTTACGACAGAGGTTCTATCTGAAGGCGTCAACTTGCATCGTTCCAATACTGTTATTAATTACGACATTCCGTGGAATCCGACCAGGCTTATGCAGCGTGTGGGCCGTGTTAACCGTATCAACACAAAGTTTTCTGCCATCTATACGTTCAATTTCTTCCCTACCGAGGAGAGCAATGATGTCATCAAATTAAAAGAGGCTGCCGAAACAAAAATTCATGGTTTTATTGAGATGTTGGGTTCTGACGCCCGGTTGTTGACTGATGGCGAAGAAATTAAATCACATGATTTGTTCCAACAGCTCAATTCACGTAATACAATCACGGGTGAAAATGAACAGGAAGAAACAGAGCTTAAGTACCTAAAGGAGATAAGAGACCTACGCGATGCAAATCCTGAACTTTTTGGAAGGATCAAAAGATTACCCAAAAAAGCACGTTCGGCCAAAGAAAACATTCAAGGGGACAATGCTCTATTAACCTTCTTTAGAAAAGGGAGACTTGAGAAGTTTTTCTTAGCAAGACCAAAAACGAAGATGGCTGAGGAACTAGATTTTTTTGCTGCCGTAAAATTCGTCAAGGCGACACCTGACGAAGAATCAATGAAACACAAGCCTGACTTTTATCAGTTATTGGACATGAATAAGCACGGTTTTCTTATGTCAACAATGGATGAAGCCATGGAGCAAACTTTAAAGGGTGGACGTGACAATGCCACAAAAATTCTTTTTCGATTGAGAGCAAAAGAAATAAAGCATTACGACGGTTTTACCGAGGAAGATGAGGAATATATTAAGCGAGTGATTCGGTTGCTAGAAGATGGTGCCCTGCCAAAACCAACCACAAAGAAAATTGTGAATGACATGGATATGGAGGGGCAACCATTAAAGGTTCTTGGGATACTCAAGAAACACATTTCGAATGAATTTTTTCAAGCTACTCATGCAGAACGAAATCGAAGTATAGAGAGCCCAAGAGAAGTGATATTGTCATCCTATTTGCTTGGAGAAAAAGAATGAAAAAGCTAACGCAGCCTAACATTTATGATCGTATTTGCAATATTCTTAAAGTAGCCCGTACCAATATTGCCCGTTCTGTTAATTCTACACAGGTTTGCGCTAATTGGTTGATTGGCCGTGAAATTGTTGAGGAAGAGCAAGGCGGAATGAAACGTGCTGATTACGGTACTCAATTAATTAAAAAATTGTCTATTAAGTTACAAAGGGATTTTGGAAAAGGCTATTCAACTCAAAATTTAAAATATATGCGGCAATTTTACTTGGAATATCAAGAGCTTATAGATGTTTCCAGGATTGGCCACGCACTGCGTGACCAATTGCCCAAGTTGCCCAATTTAAATGCCATGCAAATTGACCACGCAGTGTGTGGCCAATCCTGGAAGCCTGGATATCTTCATTCCAGTCTTTCGTGGTCACATTATAGAACCATGCTGCGGGTTGAAAAGAAAGAAGCGCGTGCCTTTTATGAAATTGAGGCTATTAACAATAACTGGACCAGTCGTGAATTGGAACGACAAATTAACAGTCTATTATTTGAACGCCTAGCCAAATCAAAGAATAAAAAGGGACTGATGAAACTTGTCCACAAAGGGCAAAAAATTCAGAAACCTGAGGATGTGTTTAAGGATCCGTTGATTATTGAGTTTCTGGGTTTGCCGGAATCTCATAAGCTGGTTGAATCACAACTTGAGCAAGCTCTCATCACCAACCTGCAGGATTTTTTGCTTGAGCTAGGAAAAGGCTTTGCCTTTGTATCCCGTCAGGAACGCATTACACTGGAAGGCGACCACTTCTATGTGGATCTTGTTTTCTATCATACAGTTTTAAAATGTTATATTCTGGTTGATCTCAAGACGGCCAAGCTCACACACGCCGATTTAGGACAAATGCAACTTTACGTAAACTATTTTGACCATGAGCGCTGCATAAAGGGCGACAACCATACTTTGGGACTTATCCTTTGTACTGACAAGAACGATACTGTGGTCAAATATATGTTAGCTTCCAATAAGGAGAAGAAAATTTTTGCAAGTCGCTATAAGCTCTATTTACCCAGTGAAAAAGAGCTGAAAATGGAGATAAAAAAGGATCTGAAAGAAATAAAAAGATTGAAAGGCCAATGTTGAAAATATGAATAGAAAACAAACACCACTTAATGGTGAAATTGGAAGTAAGTATACAATCCAAAATTTAATGTTACTGAGTTCTGTAACATCAAAACGGTCCATCTATAGAAATACTAAAATAATGAAAGATTAATTATGGATAAGGATCATGCCCGACAGTTTATTGAAGCTGTATTCACTCAACCATTCGATCGCGAGAGGTTCCATCAATTTGCACGCGAGTTGTTGAACAGGTTTGAGCCCCCAAATCGCCCACAAATGCTTGTGCCTGATGCCTTTAGAGATCATGTCCAGAGCTGTCAACGTTTAGGCACTTATCAAAGTCCTGGCGGTGAGTTGCTGGACGTTATGATTGTTAATGTTGCTGAGGATTACAAAATTGAAAGAACACGAACTGCGCTTCGGGATTTTGTTGCGCATAAATTGAAGCGGGGAGATAACTACAAAGAGGCAGCACTTGTTGCCTTTGTTCCTCCGTCATCTCAAAACTGGCGTTTCTCTTATGTCCGCATGGAGTATGAAACAAAACGAGATTCAAAAACAGGGCGTATCAAGGCAGAAGAAAGGCTTACTCCTGCAAGACGTTATTCTTATCTTGTAGGGGTTAATGAAAAAAGCCATACAGCGCAAAAACAATTACTGTCGCTTCTTGCGGATGACAAACAGGATCCAGAGCTTGCAAGCCTGGAACAAGCATTCAGTGTTGAAAAGGTCACCAAAGAATTCTTCACTGAATATTCGCGTCTTTTTGAGATGACGGACAAAGCCCTGACAGATCTTGTCAAAAAAGACAAAACGCTGCGGGCTGATTTTGAGGCCAAGCATGTTGACACGGTCGCTTTTTCCAAAAAACTTCTGGGGCAGATTGTCTTTCTCTATTTTATCCAGAAAAAGGGATGGCTTGGTGTCCCTAAAAACGGGAACTGGGGGAATGGTCCACGTGATTTTCTTCGTCAACTCATAGAAAAATCATTGCAGCAGGGAAAGAATATATTTAACGATGTCCTCGAACCTCTTTTTTACGACACTCTCGCAACAGACAGAGGCCATGAAGCCTGGTGCAAGACTTTCCAATGCCGTATTCCGTTTCTCAATGGTGGTCTCTTTGAACCCTTAGCAGGGTACGATTGGGAGAGTACCGAAATCAA
>JBDRNK010000033.1:0-7499 GCA_043811105.1 Candidatus Uhrbacteria bacterium | reverse complement strand
ACGTCTGTGACTACGACCATTAGCTAAACATAATTCGATAACTTCTCTTTCTAATTGGGTTAATCTTCGCATATGAGCCATATCTTAGCTGAAATGGCTCATTTGTCTGAGGGGTGGGACAATATGTTTAGAATTCGGCTTTAGCCTGACACCCTTGACTTGTTGGATAATTAGTGGCATATTGGGTCTCACAATCTGACAGAAAGGATATATCATGCTCTGGGAAATATTCAAGAGCTCGATCAAGGGCACGCTGGTAAGCGGTGACAATGATGTCCCACCAACCGGTTCGCCCCTACAACATCTTTGGCTGTTGCTATTCGTTTGGAAAACCGTTGCTGTTTTCCGTGTTTCAGAAAGCGATGCAGAAAAGGGATACCGAATCGGGTTCATCCCACAGTTCGGTCAAGCCAAGGTAAACAAGAAGCTCCGGCACAAGAGCCACTTCCGTGTCCGTGTTGGACATGAAGACTGCACTTTCTTCGTCGTCAACTCCATGGGCAAGGAATTGCCCATGGAAATGATTGCCAGATCAACCAAAAAAGATCCTGCCTACAAGCACTGGCCGTTGTACTAGTAGCCAGGATCCTGACTATTGCTCCACAGCAACCCCACACCGCTGTGGGGTTTTTTCATCAAAATAGAAGGCTTCCACCTTTGCTAAAGCTTCGGTGGACAGGAAAGCCTTCCGCTACATTGTTGGAAACGACAGACTTTAGTCTGTCACTTTGACACCCTTGTGGGTGTCATTCCCTCTAAATCTGATGCACTGAATTGAATTCTGGAATTACGATCTCAGTCTGAGTCTCCAGTTCGCGGTGTAGATGCGCAGCAAATTTATACTTTACTTCCTCGTCCCCATGGACCAGGAAGATTTTTTTCGGTATTTTTTTATCTTCTGGCTGCAACCACTTGGTCAACTGTCGCTGATCACCATGCGCCGAAAAAGACCCAATCGCTGAAACACGGGCTTGGACCTGAACATCATCCCCATAAATTCGAACCTTTTTAATTCCATCAAACAAGCGCCGACCCAGAGTTCCCTCAACCTGATAACCGATAATCAACAAATGATTATCAGCGCTTTGTAAATATCGTTTCAAGTGATGCATAATCCGGCCACCATGCATCATCCCTGAACCTGCAATTATAATTTTCGGGCCGGGTATATCATTGATTGCCATTGATTCCTCACGAGTCAAAGTCTCACGCAAATTGGGAAAAGCAAAAAAATCGCGATCCGGTTCTTGCAAAATATCAGCATTAAAACGCAAATAATTTTGATAGTGTCGATAAACAGCTGTAGCTTTAATTGACAACGGACTATCCAAAAAAATCGGTACATTGGTCTTGACCTCATGCAACAAAATCTGATCTAGTTCATACAAAAGCTCCTGGGTTCGTTCAACTGAAAACGAAGGAATCATCAGCACGCCTTGGCGTCGCACTGTTCGTAGCAAAGCTTCCTTCAGTTTATTTTGCCGCTCTTCAGGCGCCTCATGAACCCGATCGCCATAGGTTGTTTCAGTGATAATAATGTCAGCACTGGAAATCGGTTCCGGGTCAGGTAGAATTGGGGTGTCACTATTTCCCAGATCACCGGAAAATAAAATCCGCTGGCCTTCGGCTTCAACGGTAACGTAGGCCGAACCCAAGATATGTCCAGCATCATGAAACATCACGGTCACTCCTGGCAACGGCTCGATAACATGATGATAATTTACTGACTTGGTCAGCTTCATCACCATATCCACATCTTCTTCATCGTACAACATTTTTTCCTGATCACGTTTATAGTTTTCTTTCATGATGTGATAGGAGTCTTCCATGATCAATCTCGTTAACGGTCTGGTTGGTGGTGTCATGTAAATAGGGCTAGAATATCCATCATGAATCAACTTTGGTAAACGCCCGGTATGATCGGCATGGGCATGGGTAACAAACACGGCATCGATCGAAGCTGGATCAAAACCAAATGATTCAGCGTTACGTTCTTCTGCAAACTTGTAACCTTGAAACATTCCGCAATCAAAAAGTAGCCGACCTGCATCGGTTTCCAACATATGACATGATCCGGTGACACCGCGAACAGCGCCGTGAAATGAAAGTTTCATAAGTGTAGAAGGTAGAAGGTAGAAGGTAGAAAGGGACAAATTTAATTCCTTTCTACTTTCTACTCTCTACTTTCTACTCTACGCTCTTTCCAAAATAAAACCACCACCAACACCAAAATAATCGCAATATCAATCTGCTGGGCGACACAATATAAACACCAGGCATCCAGCACAAAAGCTTCGATCGCAGTTAAATACAGTGCAAAGCCCATGCCACCCAGCGAAGCTAAGAGCAAAAACCAGTCAATTCCACGATCTCCTACTTTGTCGAAAATCTTAACTAAAGCTGCCAAAGCCAACAATCCATATCCGATAATTCCCAGAAGCGATACTGGGATGCCATATATTTCCGAATATTCGCTTTGGTCTACTGTACCACAACTGAAGGTTGAGTTAATCTCACAAGCCTTTCCTGTCATGTCAGAACCGTGAATCGAAAATAAGTAAACAGAAATCCCGACTCCGATCAGAGCCAGGATCATTATGACAATTGCAATCCCCCTTTTCATATATTATTCTGTTGGTTCAATAACTTGAACAATCGGGCCTGCGGTTTCAACATAAACACTTTCCAAATCAATTCCGGCATATTCAGCCAGATACTCAAATGGAATTTCTCCACTTTGTCGCGAACCATCAGCAAACTCCCAGGTTGGATAACCGGTAATTCCGACATCAATACATTCCTGAGTTCGTTCTCGACTTTCAGGAAGCGAGCATTCAATATAATCAATTTTATTGAAAGAATTGCCAAACATTTCTTTCTGATTCTGACAATGACCACACCACCAAGCACCATAGAACTTAGCACCGGCCTCAGTTAAGGCTTCGGCAAATTTATCAACATCTATGGTTTTTTCCGTTTCAACCTGAACATCGTCAATTGGATCCAAAGTTGTCAGCGATTCTGGAACAAACACGGTATACCCTAACAACCCGACCATGATAAGTCCGGCAAAAGCGAATAAATAAGTTGAATGATTCTTTCTCTTAAATAGGCTCATATAACAGAAAATAATATACCTTATTTTGGTTGATTTGTCAACCCAAGAATCTGTGGTATGATCTTCAAGTATGAAAATCGGGATATTGATTTTTACGCGGGAGATCAAAGATACGCCATTGGTTTCCTATGAGACTAAACGGTTGATCGATGTTGGGCGATCGCGAGGTCATGATGTTCAAATTTTGTTTGAACCTTTGTTTGTCTTTGGTCCAGATGATTTAATTCAATACGACGGCACTGTACTTGATCAATTCGACATTATACTAGCGCGTCCGGCTATTATTGATGAACCGAGTTTGCACACTGTCACGGTTGATCTTCTTAAAAACGCTGGCTATCATATTGTCAACGGCATGCCAACATTTTCAGTTTCCAAGAACAAGTTGGCACAGGCAATGGTGTTTGATCGCGAACAGATTCCACATCCGCGATCTATTATTGTTCGACATCCCAAAAACGCAGCTGCCGCCGCAGATCAAATCGGATACCCAGTGATCATTAAAGTCGCTTTTGGAACTCATGGCAAAGGGGTGTTTATTGCAAAGGATTTAGAAACTTTACAGCCGATTGTTGACTATTTGAATATCCGTGATGGTAATCCGGTTATTTTGCAGGAGTATATAAAACCGAACGCCATCAGAGATGGCTTAGAAGAATCTTCTAACGGATCTCTGATCCGGTCTGATATACGCATCCTTGTTGTTGGTAATAATATTATCGCTTCTATGGAACGCGTTGCCACCGGATCTGACTTTCGCACTAACGGACATCTTGATGCAAAATGTCGCGCGGTCGAAATCTCAGACCAAGAACGCGAACTCGCGCTTCAGGCAACCAAGGCTTTTGATCTTGAAATCGCTGGCGTTGATCTGATCCGTTCAGATCGTGGACCATTGGTACTAGAAATCAACTCTTGCCCTGGGTTTGAACAATTAGAAAAAGCAACGTCTGTTGACGTCGCTTGTGCGGTAATTGAATATTTTGAAACTCTTCTAACGGATCTCTGATCCGGTTCGAATTCAGACCCCATCGAAGATGGGTTAGAAGAATTATACCGGTTCAACAGGCTCAGGCATAGTCTGCTTGCGATGAGCTACAATTTCCTTAATCCGATATGCGCCACGCTTTGGTGCATTTATAAATCCATTCACGGCTGCACGTGCCAACCAACCACTACGCAACATATCATCCAGCCATTGATCAACGTATCGAGGATCACGCTGTGGAATTCCAGCCCCGACATTACGCAACCAATCTTCATTAAACTCTTCTTGCGAGCCAATCGGCGGTGCCATAATAATCGGCACACCTAAACCGGCATAGAACGAAAGTTCACTTGGTTTTGTCCACAGAATATCAGTTTTCTGCAAAGCATCGTTAAAAGCGGCAAAATATTTATTACGATTTTCATTATAAATTATCTCGATCGACTTCCCTATTTGTCTGGTCAAAGCAACTCGATCAATTGATTTTTCAAAATGCTTTAATACATCTTTTCGGCTTCCGGCAACTAAAATCAATTTCATTTTACCTTGACGCAATCGATTCTTGAAAGCACCAAGCATCTGCCCGACCATTTCTCGCTGTGCCCCTGCCCCACCAACAGCAAACATCAGTGTTAAAGGATGAGTTGACTGACGCATCAAACAACCACCAAGCAGATCACAAACAGATTCTTCATTGTGCCGCATGAAATTTCCATCAGTGTCTAGGTTAATCAAACGAGCTCCCAGTGCTGGCTTAATATGTTCATATTCCATGCCAACTAAGTCTGTCGGTAACGGAAAGCCAGTTAAAAATATATTCTTCGCTGGAACACCATACTGTTTTAAACGCTCTTCAGCCCTTTTTGTAGGTGCAAAATATTTGATCTTGGTTTTTTGCGGTTCAAGCGGTACCCAAGCACGAGAAAAATCTGTATCGGTAATGACTGCATAGATGTCATGTTTGTAACCGAAAAAATCAGCAGCCAGGGCGGGAATAAAAAATGTATTGATCATTGGCAGACCGGCAGGTTCCAATGACTCAATCAAATGTTTGCAAAAACCATTGGAAAACAGTTTATAAAATTCTTTGACCTGGAAAGATGGCTTTGAAAGATCGCGTCGCGGATAAAATGATGGAATCTCTTGCCAGCGATCCAGCAGCTCAAAAATTTCATCTCCAATAACTGGGATCTGTTTCATTCGTGATAAAGCTTCGTAAACTTTTCTTGAATTCTTCCAGATTCGACGATCATCTTTGGGGATACCTTCGTAATCATTGGCAATTATATAATTCTCGCCATTGGACATGTCCAGCAACGGATACGAGGCACGCATATGCCCGTACCCCATGTTCACAGTCACATTCCAAGCTTTGGTCTTATGCTCGTCAGGAATTATCTGTTTATCAGGCGGAGCCTGACCCGGCCTGCCCGGCTCTTGCCGTGGCTTCGCCGGGTTTTCTTGTTTTATTATTTTCTTCTTTAAAATCATACGCACATATTGTACCACATTGACAATCGCTGTGGAATCAACAACTTCCCAACCTTAAAGGTTGGGAACAAATTAACACTTAATACTATATCTTACCGAATATCTGTGCAGACTTAAGCCAAAAACCCAACCTTAAAGGTTGGAAGTTAGTTGACAATCAGGACGGAATCTGACATCCTGAATGGGAATGACACCCGCTTATCATGTACCGACGCGAAGCGTCTGGTACATGGCAAGAGTGTCTAATTAGAGGAGAGAGACATGGATCCTTACACATACCTTTTTTTGACTCGTGTGTTGCCTGTTTCAGCTGGTCTGATTTTGGTCGTATTGACACTCTGGGGCTTGTGGAAATCCATGCGCAGAGAATACGCATTGGCATCGTTGTGGATTAGCTGGATTGCCTGGGTACTCCTACTTGGCTTTCTGCTTTGTGCGGGAGCAATCCTCTGGGGTTGGCTGGAGCTGATGATCTGGACTAGTGCTTCCCTAATATCTTTGATTGCCGCCTGGTACATAGCCAGAGCATCATTGAATGACATTGGCCCTGCGATGTCTGATGCACCAAAGTACTTTTTCTCGATACTGATCGCCCTGGTGCCATATGTCGCCCTGAACGGTATCATCATTCACATCCTGATCGTAAACACTTCGCTCTTTTCGTTCGGCTAGAAGAATAACATGGGAATCTACATCGTCCTCTTGGGAATTGCATTGATTGCAGGTCTGATCCTGGCCTTTTGCGTATATGCCTCCATCATCATCTACTACCAGGTACATAGGCAGGAGTTGCCCTCACCCTTGGGATACATAGGTTCTTTCATGATCATGATCTCGGCCTTTCTGTTTCCCTTCGTGATGTTGGGTGTAGCAACTCTGGCCCACGTCCACTAACTTCCGCAAGCTAACGCACGACGCTTGCGGGTTCCTATAATAAAAGCGTACCAATTCATGGTACGCTTTTTTCGTGGGTGTCATCATCTGCGGGGTTAGACTATAAGGTGTTAGAAAATCAAGCGTTGTATACAGATGAGTTAGGGTAGAAGTAATCAATAAGTCGTTCCATAGGCGTTTGGTTATTAATTCCCTTGTGGGGCTTTACAGTATTGTACCAGTTAACAAATCGGATAAGCTCGGTCTTTCTGTGAGCTCGGCTATTGAACTCAATCTTGTTGTGCCACATTTCCATCAGCGTTCGAATGACTCGCTCTGCCTTCCCATTAGTTCTTGGTGTCTTCACTTTCGTAAATCGCTGTTCTATCTTGAGCTCATGGCAGCGTTTCATGAAGGCGTGGCTATCAGGACACCCTTTGTACTCCTTGCCGTTGTCTGTGTAGTATAATTCAATCGTATAGGCACATTCATTTGAAACTTGCTCAAGAAAGGCCTTGGCCGAGTCCTGAGTCTTATCTGGCAGAATGGCAGCAAAGAGTTCGCGGGAGTAGTCATCAATGGCCACAAAGAGGTATTCACGCTGGCAAAACGAACTTTCGCCTTTAAGTAATGCTAAGCGCTTCGTGTCTCCATGAATCATCTCACCCGGATAGCTCTTCTCATAACGCCTGGCCTTTGCCTTGAGTTTCTTCTCTAGTTGAGCTTCCACTTTTGAAAGGCGTTTGAGACCGTACTCCAGACACTGGAAACGTTTGTTGGTACTCTTGTGGATACTGTGGTCATTCTGCCTGGCTCTACGGATGACTTTGTAGATAGTTGGAGCTGTAACTGAGTATTGTCGGCATAAATCGCAGATACGAACACCTTGGTTGTTGTACTTATCAGCGATCTCACGACGCTGCACGGGAGTTAAACGAGTTTTTTTATGAATAGTCATAGTCGTTGTTTACATTTCTCATACCCCTAAAGGATAGCGAGAAATTGTATACAACGCTAGTATATCTAACA
>JBDRNK010000032.1:0-10015 GCA_043811105.1 Candidatus Uhrbacteria bacterium | reverse complement strand
ACTGATGAAATCGGGAAAGTTCCGATTGTCGGTTGGGGCGATCCCGAAAAGGTCTACGATCGAGAGAAACCAGGTATTGATCCTTTGGGCGCGTTTACGAACTAGCAAGGACACTGTCCTTGCTTTTTTATCCCCAACTGGGGTCAGACCCAGGGTCTGACCCCAGTTGGGGATAACTGGACAAATATTGATTTTTGGTATACTATATTCACTTATGAAATTACCTGAACTATTAGCACCGGCCGGATCCTTTGCGGCCTTAACTGCTGCTATAAATGCTGGAGCTGATGCGGTTTATTTTGGTGTGGCTGAGCTGAATATGCGCTCGAACACGGCGCAGAAGTTTACTTTAGACGATCTGGATGAGATTGCTGAGCAGTGTCACTCTGCCAAAGTTAAGTGCTATCTAGCGCTAAATGTATTGATTTATCAAAATGAGATCGAGCAACTGAAAGCCACGATCGACGCAGTTAAACAAGCCAATATCGACGCGGTGATTTGTTTTGATCCCAGCGTGATTGAATACGCTAGATCGCAAGGAGTTGAAGTGCATATGTCAACGCAACATTCAATTTCAAACGTCGAGGCTGTTAAATTCTTTTCAAAATGGGCAGATCGGATGGTTTTGGCTCGGGAATTAACACTAGAACAGATTCGCGAGATCGTTGATCAGATTCAGGAACAAGATATCAAAGGTCCAGCCGGTCGTTTGATCGAGATAGAAATATTTATCCACGGCGCTATGTGCGTTTCAGTTTCCGGTCGCTGTGGTATGAGTCTATATTGTCATAACACTTCAGCAAATCGTGGTAAGTGCCTTCAGCCATGTCGTCGAGCATATCAAGTAA
The DNA here is from genome assembly GCA_043811105.1 of Candidatus Uhrbacteria bacterium. Classification (GTDB taxonomy): domain Bacteria; phylum Patescibacteriota; class Patescibacteriia; order UBA9934; family CAZDDW01; genus CAZDDW01. The sequence goes on along the minus strand of JBDRNK010000032.1, from coordinate 9,167 downwards.
CAGATCCAGAAACAGGAAAGACACTTAAGATCGATAACGAATTTGTGATGAGTCCTGAGGATTTGTGTACGATCGGGTTGCTTGATGAGATTGTGGACAGTGGCGCAGTGTGTCTCAAAATCGAAGGACGTGGCCGAGCTGCTGATTATGTCGACCGCGTAGTTACAACTTATCGTGAAGCTTTAGATTCGATCGCCAGCGATTCATACACAAAAGAAAAGATCGACCAATGGAACAAAGAGCTTGGCACAGTTTACAATCGCGGTTTGTCAGACGGATTTTATCGTGGCAAAGCCTTTTCATACTGGTGTGGTGCTTACGGATCACAGGCCACAGAAACCAAGGAGTTTATTGGTCCGGTTACAAAATACTATCCAAAGATCTCTGTGGTTGAGGTTAAGGTTCAAGCAACGGATCTGGAGCAGGGAACCGAAGTCATCTTCTTAGGTAATCGCACAGGATCTTATCGAACCAAAGCAGAAAATCTGGTGGTTGATGAACAGCAAGTTGATCAAACCAAGCAAGGTGATGAGTTAACTTTCAAGGTTGCTCAGCCAGTACATCGCGGAGATAAGATGTACAAAATAATCAAGAAATAAAATAATTTAAACCAGCAACAAGACTGTTCGCTGGTTTTTTGATTTTGTCAGCCAATGGTGCTAAAATAAGCTTGATGGCAAATATACTTGGAGTAGAAATTTCAGACTTAAATAAGCGGGCAGTTGAGCAGAAGCTGCGCTCGTTTTTAGGTTCTGATCAGCAACACTATGTTGTCACACCAAATCCAGAGTTTGTGGTCGCTGCACAAGAGGATGAGGATTTTCGTGAAATAATTAACAACGCAGATCTGTCGATCGCTGATGGGGTGGGGTTGCAGTATGCAGCGCGCTATCTTGGTCAACCAGCACTGCCACGAATTACCGGCAACGATTTAATGCAAATGTTAGCTGGAGTCTGTGCAGAAACAGGGAAGTCAATGTATTTGCTTGGCGGATCAGATCGTTCAGCCGAGAAATCCGCTTCAATTCTAGAGGATCAGTACCCAACCTTAAAGGTTGGATCGAATGCTGGTGGGCTTATTTTTATCGAGGATGGTGAATGGAAAATGGATCCTAAGCTTATTCGTGAGATTATCAATTTCCAACCTTCAACGTTGTTTGTTGCTCTTGGACATGGTAAGCAGGAGAAATGGATTATTTCGTTTTTACACCATCTGCCAAGCGTACGCATCGCTGCTGGAATCGGCGGTGCTTTTGATTATCTTTCGGGTAATGTACCACGCGCCCCGCGTCTGGTTCGCAAGTTGGGTTTGGAATGGTTGTATCGCTTAATCAAAGAACCACGTCGCATAAAACGCATCTGGACCGCAGTAATAATTTTCACTTATTTTGTGGTAAAATATAGTATTGTAAATACTTATGGCCGAAAACAAAAATAAAACACCAGCCAGAGAAAAGAGACGAGTGGTTTCTGAACAGGGTAATCCAGAAAAGAAATTGGTAACCATTGCGGATTACCAAAATGCTGCCTGGGAATTGATCAATTCTGGCAAATATAAAGAACTAGCCAACCGGGTAGGTGATTTCGAATTTCTAAGTGATGAAATTGCCCAGAAGCTGATTGAATTAGGAAGACCGTTGGCTGTTGCTGGAAGCCCGGATAGTTTTGGAAAATTGTCTGTGGAAACGAATATCCAGTTATTGGAGAAAAAGTGTATGCCAAGAAAAGGTTTTGTTTTTACCGGTGGATATAATGAAACCGAGCGCAACCAAATCGCTTTAGGATTTATTAAACGTAATTCAGCAAAAGGTTTTATCCAATATCTAAATCATTTTTCTGGATTAAATGATCAGGTGGCTGATTCTCTGATAACTGCCGGAGAAGAGGCAGCTATACTTGACTCCCCGGAAAGCTTTAGAGAATTATCTGAGAGTACTTTTGAAAAAATAATTGCATACAATAACAAAGATGAAAATTTGAAAGCAATACTTAAGCGGGTTGGTTTAGGTTTGCGTTTTGATAACTCAATGGCAGATCTGTTAGTTAAACATAAACGCGAGGATCTGATTGTAAGTTCCATTGAATGTTTTAGCAATTTGCCTGCTAGTGTAGCGCATGCTTTGATTAGAAGTGATCAGAGATATTCGGTTTTAAAAAATATAAAGAGATTTAAGGGATTGGATCAAGAAATTGCCAGTTATTTTACAGCAAGAAGTGTTGTTCTTAACAAGGAGTGTTTTTCAGGTCTTGATTACGATATGCTGGTGGCACGTAGTATTTCTGAAACAGAAGAAGCAGAATTTAACGAAAAGGTTTTTTCTCCAAATGAAATTTTTACTGAATTAAATCAACCTCAACTAAAACCAGAAACCTGGTCTTTGCTTATTGGTCGGGCTTCAAAAGACGGTTTTAATGAATTATCAGAAATAATAAAGACCGGAGCCAGTTCAGGTCAGTTAACATCAGAAACATTAACTCCGATATTGTTGGAAATGTTAAGCACCAGTCAAATATCAAAGGTGAGTAGGTTGTCTCAGGTTGTGGAAAAAGCCGGTGTTAAAATACCTGAGGTACAGGCTGAGATAAATCGACTAAATGCATTCAGGGAGAAGCACGGCTTGTATTATGATGAAACTTCTGCAGTTTACTCAGAGCTTGATCATTTAGAAGAGATTGAGTCTGGGGCCAAAAATGAGAAAGTGGGTGTACGGAAAGTGCAACAGGAACTTGTGGAAATTTTTGAAAAAACTGGTGTCTGGAGAAGTATTGATATGGAAGGTTATAAAATTCTTGAAACAGAAATTGGAATTGATAACGCTTGGCGATATTTAAGTGGTCCAAGTCCAGATAGACATCAAGCCTTACATTTTCTTCAAGGTATGGCTGAAAAGATCCCAACTGATCTAACAGTTGAGGTCAGAACAACTTTTGGGAGAAAAAAGAAAATGAAAGTTTTTTCTGAGTTGTTGATGCAAACAGCCCAAGATGCATCTCAGATTGATGGTCAAAATAGTTATCAGCGGTTAGCTGTGGCTGTAAATAGTTTTAAACCAGCTTGGCTTAAGGATCAGTATTATTTTGACGAAACCGGAGTAATTGTTGATGATGACGAATTAAAACAATTGCAAAGTGGTGGAATTGTTACAATCGTTTCAGAAGCAGGATTCATTCATCACAGAGGCAGGAAGTTGGATATTGGCATTGACGATATTAGTTTTGTTAAAGGAATGAAACCTGAAGAGCTAACGAATGTAAAAGCTTTTTGTAAGGCTGTTGAACGTCGTCGGAGAATGAATCCGAAAATGGAGAAGATGATGGAGCAGATCAAAGAAGAAAATCCAAAGGCATTTCAATACTACAGCACTTTAATTGAACACCCGACAGTTGATATGGGTGCAGTGATCGAAATGATGGAAGACCCGGAACGATTTTTGCAACGCGGTGATATTCATGCAACTACGGAAGTGCATCAACAATTAGCCCCGATTCAGTTATCAGAAATAAGCGACGGTCGAAGTCATATTGATCTTAGTCCTGAGTCTGTTCGTGATGCTTTGATTAATGGAACGATTGATAAGATGAGCTCTTTTAAACCACATCGGCAAGAGTATGAGTTTGTCATGCAAGATAAACAGGCTAGGGCTGTTAAAGAAAGAATTGATCTTTTGTTGGCGCTTGTTAATGAAAAAGGATTTGAATTTGTGTTACAGGCTCTTGAAAAAACAGATGGAACATTAAATGGAAATGAAAGAAATGAATTAGAGCGTCGGGTTGAGGTTTTCCGGTTGACACAGATGGTTGATCAAGAAAGCCTACGAAAATATATGCAAGAAAACTTGGATCAAATTTTGTCTGGGAAAAAGATAAAAAATACAAAAGAGCTAACAATTTTAGCTGAAAAAGCTCAGATAGACCCTAGAGTAATGAAAGATTTTTGGTCAGAAGTATTAAAAGTAAAAGGATTTAAGGCCGGATTTTTGCTTCGTAAGGGTCATATCAAATTGGTTGAAGGTGTAGGGTCGCTTGGGTTTGATCAATTGTCAGATCAGCAACAAAGTGAGTTTATGGATTATTACAAGGCCGAATTGATGGCTCAGCAATATCAGAAGCAAGGCGAGAAATTAATTTTAACCGCTGAAATTTTGGCTCATTCAGATCCGCGTTCAGCTACCAAGGGCGATGATACCGCTGGTACCTGTGATCCGTTTGGTTCTGGTAAGAACAATGTTTATATGTTTTCTCCACAGTGTGGTTCATTTGTGATTAGTTTTAGAAGTGAAGGGCAACCTGTATCAGAAGCCCATATTGCAGTTCAAAGCACGTTGACTGAGAATCAAGAAATTGTTGCCACAGTGAATAGTGGAGTCGATTTGATTGAGATGTTTGAACATCCAGGATCCATGTTCTGGAATGATCAAGAAGAAGATTATGATCAGCTAGATCCAGCTTTCGCGATTGCCTGTAATTATCAGCGGCCAGTGCTGGCTTTGGATAATTTGGAAGGGCATATTGGCCGGATTCAGATGTTAATGAAAAACGATCACCAGATTATCGAACGTGTCTGTCAGCAATTTTTTGAAGAATACCGAGAAGTCAATCCGGTTTTTAAAGGTTCTCAAGTTGTTATTGGTAAAGGTTATTCAAAATATGGTTTGGACTTAGAGTCTGTTCCAAATAAATCAGTACCTAAGGCAGCTATTTCTTATTCAGATAATACAGCTACTAAAAGCTTGCTACTGCTCTCAGGTGATGGTTCGTCGTTAGAGAGTGCGCTCGCAGGTGTAAGCGAACTGACCTGGCGGGATACCTTGATGGTTAGAATGGTTGAAGAAAATGCTTATCGTTATAAAGATGAACTGCAAGAAGGGACTTTAGATCTTCAAAAAATTCTAACTGCCGCAGAGATTCAGGCCGAGCGAGATGGGACTCCGTTGTTGAACTTTGGTTATCGTGATAGCCAAGGTATCTTAAGTGGATACTTGCTCGGCTACGTGGCCGAGGCATCAAGGGATGATAAGGTAATATATTTTCATGATATTGCAGTTGATAATCCAGATAAAAACAAGATTGCTGCTGGACGACTGATTATTCAAGCCTTTAAAGCCATTCAGTCTAATAAGTCATATCAAGACCTGCCGATTGTCATGCGAGCCAGAGAATCAACTAGCTATCCTATCTTAGTCAAGCATGCTGAAAAATATGGTTATCAGATTATTGATGATCAACGAGTTGATGAAGAAGGGGAGACCTGGTATCGATTACGTCTTGAACCAATGTCAGAATTAGATACTATTGAAATCGCCGCTTAAATAGGTTAAACTGAAGTCCTATGAATGTACGAACACGCTTTGCCCCATCACCAACAGGATACCTGCATCTCGGAAACCTCCGGAGTGCTCTTTATGCTTATTTATTTGCTAAAAATCAGGGTGGGGAAATGGTTCTGCGAATTGAGGATACAGATCGTGAGCGGTATGTTGAGGGGGCAATGGAAAGTTTGATTCGTATTTTACAGACATTTGGAATAAATTATGACGAAGGAGTATTTTTTGAAGAAAATAAAGTGGTACAACGCGGTGATTTTGGGCCGTATATTCAGTCAGAGCGAAGCGAGCTTTATCAAAAATATGTTCAGCAACTACTGGAGCAAGGTCATGCTTACAAGTGTTTTTGTTCAAAAGAGCGTTTAGACGAAACACGAAAACAGCAACAATTGGCGAAAATGCCAACTAAATACGATCGACATTGTTGTGGTTTATCTGATGATGAGGTTCATAGTAAAGTTGCTACAGGTGAGTCGTTCGTGGTCCGAATGAAGATTCCGGAAGGTAAGACAACATTTAAAGATGTTATTCGTGGCGTTATAACAATTGATAACTCTGAAGTCGATGACCAGGTGTTAATGAAATCAGATGGATTTCCAACGTATCATCTGGCTGTGGTTGTTGATGATCACCTGATGCAGATTTCGCATATTATCCGTGCAGAAGAGTGGATTAGTTCTACACCAAAGCACGTTTTGTTATATCAGATGTTTGATTGGGATCTTCCTGTGTTTGCTCATCTGCCAATGGTCTTGAATCCTGATAAGTCAAAGTTATCAAAACGCCAAGGCGACGTTGCCGCAGAGGATTATTTGGCTAAAGGATATTTGCCTGAGGCTTTGCTCAACTTTATGGCCCTACTCGGGTACAATCCGAAAGGAGATCAGGAGATATATGATATTGAAGAGTTAATCAAGCTTTTTGATCTGGCAAAGGTAAACTCTTCGGGTGCGGTGTTTAATGTAGAGAAGCTGGATTGGATGAATGGGCATTATATTCGAGAGAAAAGTGTTGATGAGCTAGTAAAGTTGGTACAACCGTTTCTTAATCAGGAAATTGATATAGATTTGTTAAAAAAGATTATTGTTATTGAACAAGAACGTCTAACTCGTTTGGATCAGATCAAGGAAATAATTGAAATGTATATTGAAAATCCGGAATATGACCCGGAAATGTTGATCTGGAAAAAAGCTGATCAAGAAGATGCTAAACAAAATTTATCTGCTGTGATTGAATTAATAGAATCAATTGGGGAAGGGGATTTTGACTCAGTTGAGCTGGTAGAAAAGGCTATAAAAGGGTATATTGATATAAAGGGGTTGCAAAACGGAAATGTCTTGTGGCCGATTCGTGTTGCTCTAAGTGGCAGAAAAGCTTCACCTGGGCCTTTTGAGCTAGCCTGGGCTCTTGGCAGGGAAGAGACGCTCAAACGTCTTACACAAGCTCGAAATAAGCTTGCATGAAACAAAAACTAATACAGCTTGTCATTATTTCTGGATTGATCTTACCTTTAGGATCAATGCAGTTTGTTTTTGCTGAAGACGATTCAGCTGAGAAGATAGATGCTTTAAACGAAGTGATTGAAGAAAAGCAGGTCCATCTTGATCAGGTAAACCGTCGGATTGATGCATATAAAGATGAGATAAATAAAAAGCAGGCAGAAGAGCTTAGCTTGAGTAATGAAGTGTCTTTGTTAGAAAACAGAATTGCCAAAACGGAATTAGATATCGAAGCGACACAGATAGACATCGACACGGTTCAACTGGAACTAAATGTAATTGAGGAACAGATACTTCAACTTGAATCACAGCTAGAAAATCAGCGCGATATTCTTGCATCAATTTTACGACGCATAAATCAATATGATGAAAACACGATTTTAGAGTTGGTTTTTGGAACTGAGTCATTTTCTGAATTGTTTGATCAGTTGCGTTACTTAGAAGAAATCAACCAGGATCTTGAAGGCGCACTACAAGACACAAAGATTATGAAAGGGCAGTTGGAGGAACAACAGAGTAGCAAGGAAGATAATTTGGTCAGGTTGATTGATTTGGAACAGGATTTAGAACAAGAACAATTATTGTTAGAAAACGAGATTGGATCAAAAGAAGTGCTTATTGCTGAGGTTCAATATTCAGAAGCCCAGTTTGCTGAATTGCTTTACGAATTATCACAAGAAGAGCAGTACATTGAGACTCAGATCGGACAGCTACAGCGAGAGATCGAACAAAAAATCGTGGAAACCGATGAATATGGAGACGCCACTATTTTAACCTGGCCGCTTGATCCAAACTATCGAGGGATTTCAGCAACGTTTCATGATCCAACTTATCCATTTCGACATTTATTTGAACACTCAGGGATTGATATTCCGGCAATGCAAGGAAGTCCGATTGTTGCTCCGGCTCCTGGCTATGTTGCTTGGGTAAAACAAGGTCGGCTTTATGGAAACTATGTGATGATTATTCATACCAATGGCATCGCCACTCTATACGCCCATTTATCAAAGCCGTTAGTTCAAGCTGATCAGTTTATTTCACGAGGTGAAACTATTGCTTTGTCAGGAGGTATGCCAGGCACATCCGGAGCTGGTATGTCTACTGGACCGCATTTACATTTTGAAGTTCGTTTAAATGGAATCCCAGTGGATCCAATGAATTATTTAGTAGGTTATTAATATGAATATAGCAACCATATTAACATATGTCGGATTAGCCTTGTTTGGTTTTCCAGCACTGTTATTTATTACCATGACGATTATGATGATGAAGGATTTATCAAGAGAAGATGAAACAATAAGTTTTTTGATTAAACTGGGGACTGGAATATTAATACTTGGTGCGGTTATTCTGGCAATCCGTTTCTTCTTTTTCTACTAACATTTTCCGACACATAGGATAGAGAAGGGGAGGTCAGAGTAGGGGGGGGTCTTAGACAGCCCTCTTTTTTGTTAGCAGAATATTAAAGATTGTTAACTAACGGTTAAGATTGTTAGCAGAATATCGCCATTGTTATCTGACGGTTGAGATTCTTATGTATTGAACATTAAGGGAACTACCAGAATTAGCTTATTAATGGGTCGCGAAATATACCTTTTACGAACCAATATATCATTTTTAAGCCAGGGTGTTTAAAGGCACTAATTTGCTGAGAAAATAGGTTTCAAGTGTATTTCGTTTAATTTAGTTAAAGTATCAAGTACTCAGATACCCTTTAAATTGTTATATAATCATTTGTAATAATTTGATTCGTTTTAAGGTGTATTTGGGATTATTGTAGGCTTTCTAAGAAAATACAGGTATCTAGGGCACCCTTGGAAACCTTTGTTTTTCTGTATTGCCTCCCCCACTAGCCCTGATTTCAATGATGTGTCGTAAAATAGATTGATAGATTTTCTAGCAAAATCAAAAGGCATCACCGAAGTGACACCTTTTGAACGGGCTCTAGGCCCTATGAGAGGTAACCTATTCTGCAGGAGCTTCCTCTACTACAGGAGCCTCTTCAGCTGGTGTTTCCTCTACAGGAGCCTCTTCCTCTGATACAGCTGCGTCCTCTACTACAGGAGCGGCGTCATCAGCTACAGCGTCATCAGCTGCTGGTGTGAAGTCGTCAAACATAGCCTTATTTCCTTAAATATCTTAAACGGCCTACAACAGAGACCGCGGCTATTATATCAAGCAAAGGATTATTAGTCAAGCTTTTTGTGGTCTATCAGCTATAATGTCACATATTGCCTGTCAGTCAAATGTCATATAAGATCAAAGGTCATTCTGACGGTCAGCACTGTAGCTAATATGACAATACATAATCACGTAGTCGATAAACATCAAACTTTTAGTTTGG
>JBDRNK010000031.1:0-14429 GCA_043811105.1 Candidatus Uhrbacteria bacterium | reverse complement strand
TAACCAGAAAACTATGAAAACTGCATATGTGGGAGGACCAATTACTGTGCCGGATACAAGACCTGGCCAGGGCATCTTGGCTGTAATGATCAAAGCCGTTGAAGAAGCCGGTTACAATGTTTATTGTGCTGAGATCGAAACTAATAAAGAAAACCTAAACACCCCAGATATCACACCAGCGGAAATCTTTCACAAAGATGTCTATGCGGTTAAGCAGTCTGATCTGGTCGTACTTGAATGTACCAAACCTAGCACCGGCAACGGCATGGAAATCATGCTAGCTCATAACAAACAAATCCCAATTATCGCTTGCGTGCTGGAAGGTCAGAATATCTCACGAATGTTGATTGGTACACCTGGAATTACCATTCTCAAATACACCAATGCTGATGATCTACGTGCAAAACTTTTGGATAATATTGAAAAACAGATTGTATCTGAATATGTCCGCCCGGGCTGGGATGATTATTACATGTCGATTGCTCGAATCGTTGGCACGCGCAGTACATGCGATCGGTTGCGCTCTGGTGCTGTTCTGGTCAAAGACAAACGCATCATTTCCACTGGATACAACGGCTCACCTCCCGGTCTTCCTCATTGTGATGGTGAAGAAGGACACTTAATGGAAGAAGGACACTGTGTGCGTACCATTCATGGCGAGCACAATGCGATCTTGCAAGCAGCGATCGTATCTGGGACTTCAACTGAAGGCTCAACAATGTACACCAAATTCAGCCCCTGTATTCACTGTGCCAAGTATTTAGTCGCCGCTGGAATCAAGCGGGTGGTCATGGGCCGGGTCTATCGAAACACGGATGTGATAAGATACTTAGAGAAGGCTGGAGTGGAAGTGGATATTTATAAAGAAAACCCGCGCTGGAATCGCGCGGTTCAGGAAATGTTTGGTGATGGGGTTGAAGGAACCAAAGCGGTTGAGGGTGAGGTTAAATTGGCGATTTAACACACGCCGGGTAAACCGGCTATGAAAATTTTCTAACGGGGTTTATCCCCGGTCTGATATTATGAACAACAAACTAGTAGCCATCGTCGGAATGTGCGGCAGCGGCAAAAGTGTGCTGGCTGATGCTTTGGTTGAGCAAGGATATGGGTTCCTTCGTTTCGGACAAATCACGTTAGACGAAGTAAAGCGTCGCGGCTTAGAACCAAGCGAAGCGCTTGAGCGCGAGATTCGCGAAGGCTTTCGAGCTGAGCATGGTATGGCTGCGTTTGCCATTCTGAATATCCCGAAATTTGATTCCCTACTTGAACAAGGCAATGTGGTCGGAGACGGATTGTATAGCTGGGACGAATACAAGGTTTTAAAAGATAAGTATGGAGACAATTTGATCGTAGTCGCTATCTACGCTCCACCTGAGATTCGATATGCCAGACTTGAGGCCAGAAGCTCTGGTGCAGACGATCCTAATTTACGCAATCGCGGGTTTACTAAAGACGAAGCAAAATCTCGAGATCACGCTGAGCTGGAAAACCTGGCCAAAGGTGGCCCAATCGCTATGGCAGATTATACGATAGTAAATGACGGGACACTGGAAGAGTACCAAGTACGAATCAAGGAGTTTATTCAGAAACTAGACTAAAAATAAAGCCAAGTCTTGACAAAAAGCCGGAAGAATGATTAAATATTCTTCCGGTCTTTTCTTTCCCAAAAAACCAGTAAGGAGATCAGTAATGAAAACACTACTGGTCTGTCACTGGATCAGTCAGTTCCAGCCTGATCAAGGAAGTCTTGATTCAGAGATGGCCAAGGATATTGTCCGCTTAGCTGCTCAGTGTATCGAGTTTGACTTGGAAGAAGATTTTTCTGTAAAGACAATTTGGTCTCTTGGGTCTAGCTTGAATAAACAAGTGCTTAACCAAGCGTTGAGTTGTCATCCAGAACTGATCGTTGTTGGCTGGCAGCGTGTCCAAACTGGCAGTAAAATAACCATGCGGTCGCTGGACAAGAATACAAAACGATGGTTCAGCCTAGTTTGGCAATCCGTCCTGACCTGGCTTCAAGCAAATAATTCTAGTTCACGGGTCGCTTACGTTGTTGTGGAAACAGATGACCAGGGTCAAACGATCACCAAGGTCGCTTCACCTCAACTCAACAGCTAGACCTGTTAGCAACCTCCATCAACCCCGGGTGAGCCTGCCCATATATGAAGGCATAGGAGATTGGACAGATGAGAGAAGAACCAGCCAAAGCTTTCGTACAAGTAAGAAAACTGAGAGATGCGATCAAGAAAATCGAACTCCTCTTGGTCGCCCGTGACACAACAGTGTCTGATGGGAGTGTCTCGGGTCAATTCCTCCAGGCGCTCAAAGTGGTCAAGGACCAGTGCCCTAAAGAAGAATGGGTACGTCAGGCCTGGGTCATCTGGATCGAACATGGTCTGGACGCCTGGGAAGCTTTCTTGCGTAACCCGAAGTGGGTATATCCTCGACCTGAAGGACCCTTCCCGGCCAACGTCGCCCTGCCCACGTTCTGCGACCACCTGACCATAGCCAACACCGGTCAGGATTGCAAACGCTTGCTAGATCGTTTCCTGAAAATCATAGACCAGATCAGACGTCGTATGACTCCGATGTCCAACACCTCGGACGCCAACCATTGGTCTCTGGAAATGACCAGGTTGATCGCTCGACGATTTGGAGTTGCTCGATTCAATGACCCACAAGCTGACGTCCAAGCCTTTGTCTTGTTGATGCAGCACTATGGGTTGGACCCAGAACTTCTCAAGCGTGCCTATTCCTCCGAAATCTGGAAAGCTCTGGATCTCAATCCATACGACTGAGACTAATAGTCCAAAAAAAACGCCCCGCATGGCCACACAGCTATGCGGGGCTTTCTATTTAAATGACACCCTTGCGGGTGTCATTCCCTATTCAAGACCTTTTTCCAAAACCTTCTGACTTTGCCGAGCCTCAGCATCAGCTCGGGCCCAGTGATACTGATTATAATCTACAAAATCCAAGGCGCCGATCCGCCCAATCCATGGGGCGCGTTTTTTTATTTCCTGATCAATTTTCTGACAAACCCGGCGATAATCAGGATGACCCTGTGGCACAGTACGCAGTTCAAGCAAATGCTGAGCCTCGCGCAGATTCATTCCAAACATAAATCGCACATGATGTCCAAACAAAGCCACATACTCAGCTGCGTCGGTCCCGATCTGCTTTTCAATCTGATCGTACAATTTAGCAACTTTTTCAGAAATCAAACGAACCTGATCTCCGTATCCGATGGTTTCAATGTCCTCAGGCACGGTCATGGCCACATGCGGATTCAAAGGCTGGCGTTGCAAAGTACACATACGATGACGATGCAGATCGCGGAAAATTCCGAAATTTCCAACAATATCAACGGTGATCGGATAACCATGCTCGAACCCACGCGGTGAACGATCGCGACGATTCTGACGATCACCAGCCGCGATACTAATAATCTGCTCGACCTTAGTGTCTGACACCTGATCTAAAATTTCAACGATCCGTTGATACGAAGCTCGGGCATGCGGATACAAAATCGAAGCACACATATGTCGACGTGACTCTGGTGTATCAGCAATCAACTTTGGCAAATCAACCCAGGTCACCTCGTCCCGCCCTTGCTCAGGCTCCCAGATCTCATGCAAGGCCTGAGTGACCTGACGAAGCTTAGTGTCGATCTCTTGCCAAAACGGCACACCCTTAGAATCAGCTCGTTTAACATATTTCGGAATCACCTCATTCAGGGTCGCATGTAAACGCTCGGCAATATCTTGAAACTCAGGACGACCCGCAGAATACAATCGCTTTAACAAATGTTCATAAACCCGTCCATTAGCCACCATGGCCATGTTGGTCAGGGTGGCTGCTGGTAAAACAACTCGACCTGTGTCGCAAGCACGTGTACGCAGATCAAAGCCATAGGTACGTTCAAACTCTTTTCTTTGTCGATCATCATCCAGCTGATCAAAACGATACTTTTGCGGATCATTCGGTTTGACCGCGTACTCAACAGTTTCAATTGGCTTGAGCTGACCGTAGTACTCGATCAATTTATCAACCATTTCTGAATACAATTCAAAACAACCGTCCATAACTTTTGTATACTGATCAGCCAACGGGCTGACCATGATTCGTGGCTCACGATAATACAACCACTTACCACTGGCACGATCTCGTTCAGTATAAATCACGTAACGACTAGACTGCTCGATAAATGCACCAAGCCGGCGGTCTTCGATTGCTTTGGTGGCCAGATTTGAAATCGAGTTGAAAATAACTGTGGCGGTTTCCAGCTCTTGAACCGAGTCATCGCCGTACTGAATCAGTACTCGTTCGATCAATTGATCTAATTTTTTTCTTTTCAACTCTCCACCTTCATCAAGGAACTCTTTAGCGATCACGTCGATAATGGTGCCTGGAGCTCGACTTTGACGAGCCAAGGCCGCACCCATTAAACCAGATAACAGTTCAGAATTAAGGGCGGTAACCGTGCTTTTTGGTGAGACCATGAAACGCTCAGCTAAGCGAAAAACTTGCTCCTCAATAAAAGAACGGAACGGTAGAGTCTGGCCATCGCCATAAGCAACCATGCGTTCACCTGTTTCCGGGTCCTCAAAAACCGCAACCCGATCCTCCATTTCAAGTAAATTTAATTTAGACATACCCAGCAGTACAATTTCGAATTATATATTTAAGTAGTATTGTTGAAGACGTTTAGCTAAGAATATACGAACACCTGATGTTTTAAGATATTTTTCTCTTCTTCTGGCATCATTCTCAGATAAACATGCTTCAAAATAAATTAGCCTTAATGGTCTTCTATGATAAGTTGAAATTACTCTGCCCTGACAGTGTTCTTCAAACCTCCTCCTTAAATCGACTGTAAAGCCGACGTATCTCTTAGCATCTCTCATGCTTTCAAGCACATATACGAAATAATACTTCTTAAAGTTCGAAATTGTACTGCTGGGCATATCCACATATTTATTTATCGTCAGCATCTTACCAGATGTAGCCAGGGTTGACAAAATTGATCTCAGCGTTATAATCGACATGAACGGAGGAAGACATGGCTTGCAACATGTGCGAGTATGAGAAACAGGGACAACAACGCTTTTGTGGGTATTGTGGCAATTTTCTTCATCAGCCGATAACCTCAAGAGAAGTTGGTGTTTGTCATTCGTGTTCCGATGAATTAATCCGATATGGTTGGGTTCAACAAGGCAAGCATCAGACCTTTCAAATTCGATATTGCCGCCGTTGTGGCAATCAGAACCAAACCTTTTACAGCTTGTTCAAAACCATGACCGACCTGATGCGGGCCACTTCCAATGGACTTGCCCGATGCGACGGCAGTCGTCAACTGGACTCTCGACCCAGCTCTCCGGGCACAATTGCCTGCTGCGATGGCGAACGCACCCTGGGTTCACGTCCAGATCTCAAAGACCGCTAACCACCCTACGCTTGGGTGGTTTTTATGTTAGGTTACGAATCTACGAAACGTAGCGGAAGTCTTTAGCCTTCCATGTCAGCAAAATGGAACCCTAAAGGGTTCCTCTACATTTCTACATTGATAAGCTTACGCTTGTCGATCCCATATGGTACAATCAAAATCGATATGCCCAGCAGTATAGCTTTGAATTTCTGGAGCTGGGTGTAATAAACAAGCGTTGCTAAGATAATAAACCGCTGTTGGTTTTTAGCAACACTATTAGCACTGATTACTAACAAATGATTCAAAGTTATACTGCTGGGTATGAACATCGAGGTAAAAATAAAGCGGTTGGATCCAAAACTTCCCCCGCTTGAGTATAAGACTGCGGGCGCGGTTGCTTTTGATCTTCCGGTACGTGAAGTAGTGACTATTCAACCCGGTGAAACAAAGATTGTTCGCACTGGATATGTGATCGTGCCACCTGAAGGTCATGCAGCGATTTTAGTTCCCCGCTCATCCAATGCAAAAAAGCTAGCAACTATGGCTAATTGCGTTGGTGTTTTTGATCAAGATTTTTGTGGACCAGAAGATGAGTGGCGAATTGCGCTTTATAATATCGGAACCCAGCCTTATACAACGCAGTTTGGAGAACGTCTCGGCCAGATTCTAATCGTACCAATCGCTAAGGCTCAATTCCGCGAAGTTGAAGACCATGAGCTTGGGCCTAACCGCGGTGGATTTGGCACTACAGGATTACACTAATTTCTGCTATAATTACATATGCAAACAAAGAACAACCTCTTTATTGTAATCGATGGTTCTGATAGCACTGGGAAAGGCACTCAGACTAAATTGCTGTTGGATCGCTTTATAGCTGAAGGTGTTGATCACCAGTCCATTTCTTTTCCTCAATACAAGAACAAAAGTGCTGGTCCAACTGAAGAATATTTATCAGGTAAGTATGGTCAAGCACATGAAGTTGGACCACATGCTTCTTCGATCTTTTACGCCGTAGATCGTTTTGATGCTTCTTTCCAGATTCGTGATTGGCTGAATCAAGGTAAAACAGTCATCACTGATCGCTATGTTACAGCAAACATGGGTCATCAAGGCGGCAAGATCTCTGATCGAAACGAACGTGAAGAATTCTTTAAATGGAATGAACATCTAGAACACGAGATCTTTGGCATTCCTCGCCCAGACATTTGTATTATTCTTCATGTCCCAACCGAGACTGCTCTGAAGCTACAAGAACAACGCGGTGGCTGGAAAAGCGATTTGAAAAACGATATTCATGAAACCGACGCTCAACATTTACGTGACGCTGAAACATCTTACTTACACATCGCAGATATCTATCCAAACAGTTTTCTTATTTCCTGCGACCGTGACGGACAATTACGCAGCAAAGAAGACATTCACAATGAAATTTGGCAAATAGTCACTACTTACACAAAATAAAATAAAAACATATGCCCCAACAACTTATTACTATCGGACAGATTATTGATCATGCTTGGGATCACTATCGAAAACACTTTGTTGAACTGATTAGTGTATCTTCTTGGCTATTAATCGTGGCTGTCCTTTACACTGTTGCTTTTGCTTTTTATCCATCAGAGACGACAATAACAACCGGACAAGAACTGACACTGATTGAACGTCTGAGTTATTACCTGACCCTAATTACCAGTTTGATAGTTGTGCCGATAATCGGTCACTGGGTCTTTATTGGTCTTACTCGACTAACACATCGACAAAAACAGGAAAAGAAAACAAATTTGCGCGACCTGGCAAAAAGCAATTGGAAATCTTTTTTACCACTGGTTCTGGTTAATATCTTGTATGCCTTGCTTTTGTTTGCAACTCTGGCTTTTCTTGTCCCAGGACTAGGCTTGATCATCCTAAGTGAAGTGGCTTCAATTACCTTTATCGGCAGCCTTGGGACAATCCTATTAATCCTAGGAATGTTTTTAATATTGATTTTGGTGCTTTGGTGGTCAGTCCGTTATTTCTTTGTTGGTTATACCCTGTTAATCGATGACCAGCATGGTCGATCCGCTTTTACAGCTAGTCGCAAAGCTGTTGGTAGCAACTTCTGGCCTGTTTTCTGGCGCATCTTGATTCCAAAAGTTCTATATTTCTTTATCTTTGCTTCTATTCAGTTTGTTCTTGGTTCTTTGCTTTACATGCTGGTGGCCGGCTTTTCCGGTTTGAACTTAGAATTAACCGCTCGTCTGATAACCATTAGCAGTGTCTTTTTAGCGGTTGGACTTTCTATCTTTATGAACCCATTGGTTATCATTACCGATTACCTGATCTACCAAAGTGCCAAATCTAAATAAGACAACTAAGCCGGAACTGGCAACTGTTCCTTATCTTATGTATGAAAGCTGGCGTTTATACCGCCAAGCTTTCAATATTTTGATTGGTTACTCTGCCTGGATGATTCCGCCGTATCTGTTACTCGTGGTCCTAATGCTTTTGGTACCTCAGGATCAAATTCTTACCAGCTATGTTCTGCTATATATTATTATCTCTTTGATTCAAGGCATAGTTGTTATCTGGATTACCAATGCTTTGATTCTGACAGTTAACAAATTGGCTGCAAAAGAACAGGTTGATACCAATGAAATTAATCGTCAGAGTTGGCGTTTGATTACACCATTACTTATGGTGGCTCTGCTGGTAACATTGGTAACTTTTGGTGGTTTGCTTTTATTGATTGTACCTGGAGTTTTATTCGCTATTTGGTTTTGTTTCGCTCAAATCTCAGTTATCTTAGACAACAAAAAAGGAATTGATGCTTTAAGTTTCAGCCGTTCTCTTTTCTCAAATCGATTCTTACCATTGCTTCGTCGAGTAATCATTGGACCTTTGCTTCTTTTCATCGTCTATGCTCTTATCATGGCTATTGTTATCGGATTTGGTTTTGTTTTTTCCGGTAATATTCAAACAGTACTTGACCAAGAGGTCTTCCCGCTTTGGCCGGATATATTAGAAAATTTAGTCATGGTATTTATGTTGCCGATTTTCTTAATCTACTGGACACTTTTATACAGAAGTGTTAAGGAAAGTAAAATATGAAACTTGCACCGGTAATTGGATTAGAGATCCACATTCAACTAAAGACCAAAACAAAGATGTTTTGTGGCTGTGCTACGCATAGCAGTGCTAAAACACCGAACAGCAATGTCTGTCCGGTTTGTTTGGGTCATCCGGGAACTTTGCCGGTTCCAAATGAACAGGCTGTTCGCTGGTCGATCTTAACCGGTTTGGCTTTGAACGGAACGATTGCCCAAGTTTCAAAATTTGATCGGAAAAATTATTTTTATCCTGACCTGCCAAAAGGTTATCAAATTTCGCAGTTTGATATGCCGATTATGGAGGGTGGTCATTTGGACATTAATCTTCCTGAGGAAAACCGAACGGTTCGCATTGGAATAACCCGATTGCATTTAGAAGAAGATGCGGCTAAAAATATCCACGACCCGGCTGGCAAAACTTATGTTGACTATAATCGCGGTGGCACTCCATTGATCGAAATTGTTTCTGAACCGGATATTCGCACTCCGGCGCAAGCCAAGGTTTTTTTGCATGAGTTGCGTTTAATCGCTCGTTACCTTGATATTTCTAACGCTGATATGGAAAAAGGACACCTGCGATGTGATGCCAACATTTCTTTACGCGAAGTTGATGAAAATGAAATGCCAATAAACGATAAATTGAACACAAAGATTGAGATAAAAAACCTGAACTCTTTTAAGGCCGTTGAACGGGCATTGGAATATGAAATACAGCGTCAGAGCAAATTGTGGCAAGCTGGGGATCCGCCTAAAGTACAAGAAACGCGCGGTTGGAATGACAACAAACAAATGACTGAATTACAGCGAACCAAAGAGGGTTCAGCTGATTATCGCTATTTCCCTGATCCGGATCTGCCAATGCTTGAGCTTTCGGATCTTGTTGCCGAGGTGCGTGATCGTATTCCGGAAATGCCAGCATCACGTCGAGTTCGCTTGGTTGACGAGTATCAGTTAAATCCGGCTGATGCTAAGCAGATCTGCGAAGATCCAGTCTTAGCTGATTATGCTGAGCAAGTTTTTTCTGAACTTGATGCTTGGTTAAATTCACTACCCGAGAATGCTGGTGATCAGGACAAGAAAAAACTAGCTAAGTTGGTTTCTGGCTGGTTGCTTTCGAAACTAGGCGGAGTGATGAAGGCTAATGCAATTGATATTAGAATCTTAAAAGTGACACCAGAAAACTTTGCTGAACTAATCACTTTGTTGGCCACTGGAAAATTATCTGGCAAGAATGGAGTGGTGGTTTTGGAAGAAATGGTTGCTTCTGGAATAGACCCGTCACATGTGATGGAAGATAAAAAGTTAGGACGACTTGATGATGAGTCTGTGATTGCTGATGCGGTAGATACGGTGATCAAGAATCATCCGGACGAAGCCGCTCGATTTAAGGCCGGAGAAAAACAGTTGCTAAAATTCTTTATCGGCATGGTTATCAAAGAAACCGAAGGCAACGCCGACCCAGGGGTGGTCAAGAATATACTGGGAGTTAAGCTGAAATAACAGTCATATTTTTGAGGAATGACAGGCATCAGCCTGTCTTTTTGCTTGACTAACAGATTTGACCATGTTAACCTACCACCTCGCTCGTTCAACAAATCAATTGATCGTCAGATCAATTAGTGGGCCAAAGGAGACTTATTATGAGTCAAAAGAACTGGAAGCAATGGAAGCACTGGCACATAGTTTTCGTTACTTTTTGTGTGATCGGTATTGGTATCGTGGTCGTTATCGCTGACCTCAACCAACCTGATCGCCCAAGCGACTACGACCAGTTCGTAACCGCAGTACTTGAAAAGAGTCCGGAATGGGATCATGCCTTTGTTGCCGAAGGTGCGTACACCATTGATGTTTGGGGTTACGATCAAGGACACCGTTGTTCTTCAGACCATATCCTGGAAATCGTCACCTACGCCATTTACCAAGATGGTACGGGTGAATTCATCAACGACTTCAACATGCGCCATCTGAGTCTCGGGCACAAGGCTGACCCGAAACTGATCGCTCTGAACGAAGAGATCCGTCGGCTCGAGTGCACCACTCCTTGCCACAGCCACAACGAGCTCGACGCCTGGGAAGAAGCGATTCCCTTGCCCGAACTCAAGCCCTGCACCCTCATGCTCAAAGACGGCGAACTAATGGTCAAACAGATTGACCGCAACCAGCTTGAGTGGTAACTGGCACAAGAAACTTTTCCCACACCCCCCCCTCCGCACCTCTCACGAAGTGCGGTTTTTTCTTTTATTTAAGCTCATTGCCACTTAACCTGGCTTGACAAACAGGCTTAAATGTGTTATTCTGTAATGTCTTTTTCACGACAGACAACAAGACAATTGCTGAAAGAGGTATTTAACAAACATGCACTTTTTAACCCTTAGCCCGACGAGTCATGCCTGTCTACGAACCCGTCGTTGCATAAATAGCCATGGTCCATTGTTCAGAATTTCTCGTCGCGCTAGACTATCTAAATTCAATGGACAGATTTGTTTGCATCTGGCCGGCTCGACCGGCTGGACTGGATGGATTCCAGAAAACGAACTGCTCATTACTATCGACAGGCAAGAGGACATAAATGAAGCACTACGTACCATTCCTATTTCTGATGCTAATCGGTATCGCTCTGCTCGAGGCTGAGCAGACTGATCGAATCGATGTACCTGATCGCCCTGGCCGTGAATACGTAGCCGTCATGGCTGTGCCAGCTCTGATCCCTCCGGTGGGACAGCGTGGCAAGCGTGACAAGGATTGGAACAAGGGCAAGAAGCCCTGATCACTTTCTGATCACCTCGACCGCACTCACCTGAGTGCGGTCTTTTTATCACGTCGCTCGCGAGCGACGTGATTTATCCCCAACCGGGGTCTGACCCCAACTGGGGATAAATTGACATCTCATGGTATTTAAGCTAAGTTATTTTTGGTACTTCCATAAACAACCGGTTCAGATCATCTTAAAATGAAGTTGAGGAGGAAAAAAATGAACTGGCTCAAACCGTCGGGTACCTGTATTCTCGGTGAACGACAGTCGAATCTTTCGGCATCAACTTTTGATGCCTTGATCAGGCCAGGACACCTAGACAATGCTTGGCGGGTGCCAGTGGAAGAGCTTGAACTTTTTATCCTGAACACGATTAGTGGCATCTGCCGACAAAACCTGGATCAGTGTAAGCAATTTGATCGTCGAATGGAACAATACGCAAACAGCCCCTTGTTGGCCAGAGTCATCATCCGATTGATTGGTCTACGACCGAACCCAAGACAAGCCCCTCCTTCTTTGACTCGTGATCAAATGATTACTCGCTACGTCAAACAACTTGACCAACAACGAGCTATGTTCAAGGCCCGAACAAACAAAAGCCAAAAAGTACATTCAGCTATCAAAAAATGTCGCCTACTCAGCGACAGCCTGAAGAACCAGCTTTCAAATTAACCCCGCTTCCCTGGGGTTTTTTTCTTTAATACAGGCTTACTGCCGAAGGCGATGATAACGGTGTCTTTTATTATCATTAACTTAGACGGCCACCTCTACATGCTTCCAAAAATAAAGAGCCGAGGGGTTTTGACTTGAGGTACGATCGGAGGCCGCGCTGTAATACCATCTTATCGAATTACCACATTGGTACTCAGTCGTGGCCGATGCCGAGCGAGGCCATAACTATCATATCTTTTTTTCACGAACGGGCCGAGCGTTACCTCAATCAAAACCCCGAGGCTTCCTGGTGGCTGGCTGAAGATTAAATTAGAATAAGAACTTTGAAACAAACTGACACGCTTGGTCATAATCATTGATCCAAAGTATTCGCTTGTCGCGTCGGAACCAGCTCATCTGACGCTTGGCATAATTTCGTGTATCTTGTTTGATCTGTTCAATCGAATCTTTTAGCGTCACTGAACCACTAAGATGCTGACAAATCTGACGATAACCGATCCCGGTCATGGCTAATGCTTCGCATCCGTACTTATCCTGAAGACCGCGAACCTCATCAACCAAACCTTCGTCAATCATTTGATCAACTCGCTGATCAATTCTTGTGTACAGCTCTGAACGATTTGTTTCGATCCCGAGTTGTAAAATATCATACTTTGGATCACCTTTACTTTGCTGTTCAGAAAATGGTCGGCCTGTCTTAATACAAACTTCAAGAGCACGAATCAATCGCAGTTTGTTGTGGCGATCTATTGTTTCTGCACCAGCCGGATCAAGCTTTTGATATTCTGAAAATAAACTTTCCACGTCTCGTTCCTGAAGCTTGGCTCGAAGTTCCGGGTCTGGAGCAACAGCTGGAATCTGCAAATTATCAACGATCGCCTGAGCCCAAAACCCTGTTCCTCCGGCTAAAATTGGCAAATGACCACGATCTGTAATCTCTTGAATCTTCTGCTCGGCATAAATCTTAAACTCAGCCGCAGACATTTCTTGATCAGGATCCACGATATCGATTCCATGATGTGGAATACCTTGAATTGAATAAGGTTGTAGGTTGTAGGTTGTAGATTGTAGGTCTTGCGGTTCCTTTGCTGTTCCGATATTCATCTCTCGATATATTTGTCGCGAATCAACACTAATCACTTCGCCAGAAAACTCTTGAGCAAGTTTAATGCTCAAGGATGTCTTACCTGATGCTGTTGGTCCAAGGACCAAAATGATTTTTGGTTTCATAATATTTTTATCCACTTCCCTGTCTTGATTTAAAACAGTATCATCTAGCAAAGGAGGTGAGAGATGAGCCCATCAGCTCAAACAGCATTGGCCGAGATCGGTCCCTGCTGTAACGAGCAGGTGGCTGACCGTACATTCAACATCGTTTACTTTGACCTACTTCCAGACAGACCGAGTGTTCTAGCCAAACAACTAATTGGTTTGTTGGTACTGAATAACCATCGTCAAGTCAGAACTCTTTGGGTGTCCCGCCGTGGCAATTCAGCAAATCTACTGCGTGACTACAAATTCAGCGACTGGGTTGATATTAGAGTTCCTCGAGACTCGCAAAAGGAGCGTACCATGCTTGCGCTTCGACAGCGATCTTTGGATGCTCATCATCAACGAATTATCCGGGCTATCCGAGCCAAGATTGATTATCTGACGGCTCGCTTTAGTGAAGGCACTTTTCGACGTAAACATCTTCATCCGGAAATTGCCGAAGCAATCTTTGTTCTTTGCGAAAAACGCAATAGACAGTATCTGCGAAATCCTGACATGCTCGAACAGATCATCTCTGGCATCCGCAACGGCGGACCCTTTGTTGATCTGCTTTATCGTGAAAAGATAATCGACCTAGAAACATGTGTTTGTTTGGCTACTGCCTGGCAAGCACAGGTGGTCGAAAAACATCTTCTGCGAGGTCGACTGAATAAGTCGCAGGTCAAAGCAAGCACGTTGAGTAGCGACAGACTGATCGTTACTCGTTCTCGACGTTTAGACTCAACACGACACACAGGATTCCGTATCCGTCGCACATCCCTATACAGACCCGCCTAGTAGCATTGCTCTATATCCCGCGTGGTATAGGGCCTTTTTTTCTAGCGGCCACTTTTAAAAAGACGAAGGGTTTTTTGTTGTGGCACAGTCGGAGGCCGTGCTTTAAATCTAACTATCAGGACTCCATCAAAGACACATGTCACGGCCGACGCTGAGTGAGGCCATAACCATTTTTTCTTATTCCACAACCAGGCCGAACGCTGTCCACAACAAAAACCCTGCCTGCCCCGTACCGACGCGAAGCGTCTGGTTCGGGGAGTCTTCCGTGGCCGTTCTTAATTTACGAGCTTATCCGTGTTGTTTTCCAAAAAGAACCCACTCTTTGGCTTTTTCAATCTTAACTTCGACAATCTGACCAACAAGCTCTAGACCTCCTTTAAACTGAGTCAACTTCATTTCGCGTGAATTTCCAGAACAAATTCCATTGTCACATCGTTCAACT
>JBDRNK010000030.1:0-3814 GCA_043811105.1 Candidatus Uhrbacteria bacterium | reverse complement strand
GCGTTTGCTTTCACCGGTTGTTCGAGCAACCATCTTTACTTTCTTTGATCCAAGCGTTCGTTCAATTATGGGACGAAATTTATCAAGCTTCGCCTTAAAAACAACAAAATGATCCGGAGTGGCTAAGCCTTGAACCACGGCTTCACCATAACCCCAAGACGAATCTATTGAAACCACACCATCAAATCCTGACTCAGTATCAATGGTAAACATTGTTCCAGCAGAAGCCTTGTCTGAACGCACCATCATTTGCACGCCAGCAGACATTGATACTTTACGGTGTTTAAATTTATGATTAACTCGATATGATATAGCGCGATCTGTAAATAAAGATGCAAAGCAACGGCGAACCGCATCAACCACTTTGTCTTGACCGCTGATGTTTAAATATGAATCGTGCTGTCCCGCAAACGAAGCACTAGGTAAATCTTCGGCTGTAGCTGAACTGCGTACAGCTACATCGATATTATTGACTCGAACCTGCTTTGATAGTTTCTGATATGCATCAACGATCTCTTGGTAAATTTGTTCTGGAACTGGCTGGGATAAAATAAGATCGCGAATAGTTTTGCCTTCGCGAGCCAGCTGTTCAGTATCAGTTACGTCAATTGCTTCGACTCGACGCCAGACCTCTTTGTCAATTTTATTTAATTTCAAAAAATCCTGAAAGGCTGTTGCCGTAACAGCAAAACCAGGAGGTAGACGAACACCTTTTTTACTCAGCTTAAAAACCATTTCACCAAGCGAGGCGTTCTTTCCGCCAACAAGTTTGACGTCTTTGGCACGGATCTGATCAAATGTTTTAATATATCGAGACATAATTCTAACGGGGTTTATCCCCGGTCTGAATTCAAACGCCAGATAAACTGGCTATGAAAAATTCTTAAATCTTCTTAACCTCAACAAAGTTAACTCTCTTTCCCACTGGCTGACCGGCCAGGATTATAACTGTGTCACCTTTCTTTACCCACTTATTCTTTTTGATCCTGGTAATTGACTTATCAATCAAGTCCTCAATATCAGTCACTCGTGGCAAAGCCACTGGCATAACTGACCATGAAATATTTAATTGATGCCGAACGAATTCAGTCGCTGTTGTGGCCACGATCGGCAACTCGGGTCGATAACGAGAAACCATACGTGCCGCTTTTCCAGACATGGTGGCAACTAAAATCATTTTAGCATCAACAGTATGAGCCAACAGGTTGGCTGCACCACTAATGGCATCTTCAATCAGCTCAGCCATGCGTGTACTTTCCTCAACTGAAACATCATCATAGCGAGAAGCCTCGGTTTCGCAGACAATTCGAGCCATGGTTTGAACCGCTTCAACCGGATACTTACCTGTAGCAGATTCACCAGAAAGCATAATCGCATCTGTATGATCAATGACCGCATTAGCCACATCAGAAACTTCAGCACGAGTCGGCCGTGGATTTCGAATCATTGAATCCAGCATTTGTGTAGCCACAATTACAGGCTTGGCTTGCTCACGACAACGATCAATAATATTCTTTTGAGCCAAAGGCACTTGTTCAGCCGGAATTTCAATTCCCAAATCGCCTCGAGCAACCATTACTGCATCGACCTCTTTAATTATCTTATCAAAACGATCAATGGCCTCGTGCTTCTCGATCTTGGCAATAATCTTTGGTAAAGCCTGCCCTTTTTTGGCAGCCTTGGCCAAAATCTTTCGCATTCGTCGAACATCCTTTGGATCTGTTACAAAAGATAAAGCCACCCATTCCAACTGTTGCTGAACCGCAAAAACTGCGTCGCGCTTGTCTTTTTCTGTAATCGCGGAAACACGCAACATACTGTCAGGAAAATTCATACCTTTGTGTGCAGTCAAAGTTCCTCCGTTGATCACTTTGAATTTTAGATAACCAGAGCGACCACTTATATATTTTCCTTCCATTAAACCATCGTCCAATAAAATCCGATGACCTTTTTTAACATCTTTATACAAGTTCGGATAAGTCACTGGAATCTCAACTATCTTGCCTTTTTGTAATTTAATTCCCTGCTCCGACAAATCGCCAACCCGAATCTTTGGTCCTTGCAAATCACCGATAATGGCAATTGGTTCATTTAATGCCTTGGCAGATGTTCTGATACTGCGGATTAACTTACGATGTTCAGAATGAGTTGAGTGTGACAAATTTAAACGAGCCACGTTCATCCCGGCTTTGATCATCCGTCGCAACTTAGCCGGACTATTACTTGCCGGACCGATTGTACATATTATTTTTGTGCGTTTTGTTTGGAACATATTAGGTAGTAGGTTGTAGGTAGTAGGTTATTGGGTTATTCAAGATAAGTTGAATCCATCTCGGCCAGTTCAACATGAAGAGTTATCTGTTCACCTTGACGGACAACAGTCACGTTGATCAAATCACCTGGAGCATATGTATTGATTTGTTTAGATAGAGAATTTTCCTCATTTATTACAATATCATTAAGCGAAATAATAATATCGCTCTCTTGCAAACCAGCTTGATCTGCCGGACTACCGGGAACAATGGCATAATCTTCAGAGCCTTGCCCGCTAATAATCAATGCTCCGTAATCAGAATCAAGATTATTTTCCTGAGCAATATTTTGATCAATCATAATATAACGAACTCCGAGCCATGGCCGAACGATGTGGCCGAACTCTACCATATCATCGACTATTTTGACTGCCAGATTTATCGGAATGGCAAAACCAAGTCCTTCACCAGCACTGCTGGTAGCTGTGTTTACACCAATCACTTGACCAAGAAGATTAATCAAAGGCCCGCCGGAATTGCCCGGATTGATTGCAGCATCAGTTTGAATCGCGCCCTCAATCACTTCTGTTGAATAATAATTACCAGCAACAACTCGACGACCGGTTCCGGAAATAACTCCCTTGGTCACGGAGTTTTGATACTCACTCAATGCATTACCAATAGCAATCACGGTTTGACCATTCTTAATTGAATCTGAATCACCTAACTCCACTATTGGAAAATCTGCCTCTTGCCCCTCTTCAAGAACCACTTGCAAAACAGCCAGATCATACAAAGTATCCTTGGCCACAATCTCAATCGGATATTCATCTCCATTGTTTGTCAGAATACTGTAAGTTACTCCACCACTATTTATAACGTGTCTATTAGTCAAGACCAAACCTTCGCTGGAAACAAAAAAGCCGGTTCCACCACCAACCTCAACCAGTTCACCGCTATATTCCCGTTTGGCAATCACACTAACCACGGCCGGGGTCACTTTCTCAACCACACTAATCGTGGCTGTTTCCTCTTCAATCATTTTTATAATATGATCTTCAATTTGATCAGAATCCTGCTCACCGGTTGTTTTCAGCTCAACCCCAAACTGATCAGCCACACCTTCAACCAGTCCTATTTGTTGACTAAGCACAAAGGCACTTATGCCACCAAACAATGCTCCGAACAAGGCCGAAATACTAATAACAACAATCATTAAAGTCACTTTGTCATTTGTCATATTTCTTTTTTCTTTATTTCTTTATTTCTTTCTTTTTTTCTTGCTGGACATCAACTGCTTTAGCTCTTTTTCAAATGTTTTTACATCTTCAAAAGCGCGATAAATCGAAGCAAAACGAATGTAAGCTACTTTATCAAAAGTTTTTAACCGCTTCATCACAATCTCCCCAATATCCAAACTAGTCATTTCATTACACTTTTTCTTTTGAATATCTTGTTCAATTAAATGAACCAATTTTTTAAGCCGATCCTCAGTGTAGGGCCGTTTCTCCAACGACTTCTTAATACCATCAGTCATCTTGTCTCGAGAATAAGCCTCACGC
>JBDRNK010000029.1:0-17329 GCA_043811105.1 Candidatus Uhrbacteria bacterium | reverse complement strand
ATTGTCGTAGAAGATTATCCAGGCTTAGAAAATAAGATTGACCAGCAATATCAAGAAGTGCATTTTGAATAAATTTGTGTTATTATAGTACAATAATCCATAATTATTTGTATGTCAGACGTATATCACACTTCAAAGACCGTATCTTACGGTAGCCGGATAAAAAATTCTTTTGTCGGTGTTTTATTAGGAATAGCTTTGTTCCTCGGATCTTTTTTCGTTTTATATTTTAATGAAGGAACAACAGATCTATCCAGTGTTGCTGAAACAGCTGTGCCTATCGAGTCAAGCGTGGTTAGTGAAAATCCAGAGTTGCAAGGTCAGTTAGTTTCAACTGCTGGAACGGTAACCAGCCCACAACAATTAGGCGACAGCATGTTTTTTCAGCAAGGAGACTATCTGCAGGTTGAGCGAGTGAGTGAAATGTATTCTTGGGTAGAAAAAAAGACTACATCTAAGAAGAAAAATCTTGGCGGGTCAGAAACCCAGGACACAACTTATGAATACACTAAAGAGTGGACAGACGAAGTTCCTAGCTCTAGTGGCTTTTACCAATCAGGGTCTTATTATAATCCAGTTAAGCAAATTGACAGCCAGACGATGACGGTTTCAAAAGCCAGTATTGGCAAGTATCAGATTCAACCAAAGACAGTCACTTTCCCTGAAGCCGCTTTTGTTCCGCTAAGTTCAAATAACATTGATTTACCAGAAGACATGACTTTTATTAGTGATGATTATCTTTACAACGGTATTGATTATAATAATCCAGAGGTTGGTGATATCCGAGTTTCTTATCAAGTTGTTCGTGCTGGTCAGGAGATGACCTTGTTTGGAAGTTTAAATGATAACCTGATTAGTTCTTATACTAATCAAGATGGGGATTCGCTTTATCGATTGTTTTACGAAGATACTGCCGGAGCGATCGCTGTCATGCATTCAGAATTTACCACTTCGCTCTGGATGTTCCGTTTGATTGGTTTCTTGATGATGTGGTTTGGCATGCTCTTTGTCTTGCGGCCAATTACGGTTTTGCTTGATGTTGTGCCAATCTTTGGTTCAATCAGTGGTTTTGCCTTTTTCTTCTTTACCTTGCCGATCGCCGTATTGTTATCTTTGTTAACCATTGTTATTTCACTACTGTTTCACAATATTGTGATCACCATGATCGTGGCGGTTGTGGCCATAGTGGTTACTTTGTTGGTGTTAATGCGCAGAAATAAAAAAACAGCTGCGCCAGCAGCATAATTACTAAAAAGTTTTATGAGAATATTTACTTATTTGATTACAGTTTCAATCTTGTTTGGATTTGTTGGTTTGGCTCCGGTGCAAAGTGTCCAGGCAGCAGAGGTGGGTGATTTGGTCACCTGCCCAGACTATAGTTCTGTTTATTATTTGGCTGATGATGGGACTCGTTGGGTTTTTCCCAACGAAGCAACCTATTTTACTTGGTATGACGACTTCAATGATGTGGTCGAGATTTCTTGTGAAGAGCTTTCTTCTTATGGTATTGGTTCAGTGGTCACCTATCGGCCCGGAACTCGTTTAGTTAAGATTCAGTCTATTGATAAGGTGTATGCTGTCGAGCCAGGTGGGGTGCTGCGTTGGATAAGCTCAGAAACAATGGCCGATGGTCTTTTTGGTGGCCACTGGAACGAGCGTATCGACGATGTTCAGGATGGTTTTTGGTCAAGCTATACTGAGGGAAACGCTTTGGCTTATGGAGAATATCCAGCCGGCACTATATTAAAGACGACAGTAACTGATCATTATATTATTCGTGGTGATGACACGATAAATTATATCAATCCAAATTACCTACCCTCCGTTTTAGATGATTACCAGGTTTGGACAACTGAAGATTATATTGAAACAGCTCATGGTAATAGTGTTGATTCAATGTTGATAAACGAATTTAGGGCTCAGCATAAAATAGATGCTTTTCCTCTGATTGAAGAGCTGGAGGCTTATGAGGATGTTCAGGTATTAGAAGGTGACAGCAACTGTACAAACGATTTTACTTGCATAATTCTTGCTGGAAATAACTGTGATACCAAATCAATTGGTTATGGCTTTCCATCTGATGGGAATCCATATATGTACACTGACAGTTTTTACATGTCACTTGATCGTAATGAAGTTGGGGAGTGTATTTTCCATTTTGAATATATGGATACAACTGCTGAGATAATGGAAGAGCAATATCAGGCCGTTCTTGATGTTTTAGATGGTGATGTCGATTTATTATATCAGGGAGTAGAGGTTGCAGCTCAGGGTCGCAAGGACTTAATGAATTGGGTGGTGATTGATTATTTAATAGAGGATAATCATAACGGATCATTACAGGCCGCATTAACTCAGTGGTTCAATGAAGATGAGGTTGATTTAGGTGTTATGGCAACTTTTGCTGAGTATGTTGAAGGAGATAGAAAGTATGATTTCTAATTTATAATTCAGCAACAGATTTAACCGGCCTGAGTTTCAGGTCGGTTTTTATTTTTGCAGCTCGAGCCGGAACCCAAGCTGAGGTCATGCCCAATCTGGTGATTTCGTTCAGTCGACGTTCGATAAATGACACAGATCGAACTTCGCCACCTAAACCAACTTCACCGAAAACAACCAAGCCTTCTTCAGTTGGTTCGTTTTTTACTGCAGATACAATTGCTGTGGCAACTGCCAGATCAGCCGCTGGTTCGTTTAAAGACAAACCACCTATGACATTAACGAAAACATCAGATTCACCCAATTTTAAGCCGGCACGTTTTGAAAGGATCGCAGATAACATTTGTAGTCTATTTGTATCAAATCCGGAAGCTCGACGCACTGGTGTACCATAAAAAGATTTATCAACTAAGGCCTGAACCTCAACCAAGAAAACCCGAGAACCCTCAACAGTGGCTGTGATCACCGAGCCAGGGGACTGAGTTCGCTCGGCCAGGAATTGAGCCGATGGATTTTCAACCATGACCAAACCGCTTTCTTTCATCTCAAACACCCCAACCTCATCTGCAGATCCAAAGCGATTTTTCGAAGCGCGAAGCAAGCGGGTGGCATGCACCGGATCACCTTCAAGATTTAAAACAACGTCAACCAGATGTTCCAGTGTTTTTGGTCCGGCCACTGACCCGTCTTTGGTTACTTGGCCAACCAAGATGATCGGCAAGTCAGTTCGCTTAGCCAGTTCAACCAGCATGGCTGTGGCGGTGCGAACTAGGTTGGGAGATCCGGGGGTGCTTTCGATCTGAGCCGAATTTAAAGTTTGAACTGAATCGATAATTAAAAGTGATGGCTTTTCTTTTTCTGCTGTAGCAATGATTGAGCCAACATCAGTGGCACCCAGATACATGACAGACTTACGTCTGTCGGTCCCGAACAAGCGACTAAATCGGCCAGACAGCTGATTAGCAGATTCTTCGCCAGAGGCATAAATAATTTTATCAGATCCAAATGATCCAGCGATTTGGGCTACTAAAGTTGATTTGCCGATCCCTGGTTCTCCGGCAATTAAAACAACAGACCCGGGAACAATACCGCCACCAAGCACTCGGTCGACTTCAGAGATTTTAGTACTTGTTTGCACTGCTGTAGTTAATGTTGAATCTAAGCTAGTTAGCTCAGTTGCCGGCATTGATTGCATGGCTTTTTTTCGAACAGAAACAGGAGGTCCTAAAACCTCCTCCTTAACCGTGCCCCAGGCGCCACACTCAGTACAGCGCCCGGTCCACTTACTATATTGTGAATCACATTTTGAACAACAGAACATATTAATTACAAGTACAGGAGGATTCGGCCACTTTACAAGATTGACTAGTGCAGTTGCCTGAATATGCTTGGAAATGCCAAATCTCTTTTATATATCTGCTCCAACCGGCACCATACATTATTTCAGCCAGTAAAGCGACGTTTTCCGCAGGAGCAGTGTCTTGCGAACTAAAACTAACATTCCAAGAAAGGTTGTCCGGAGTGCCTGTATAATATTTGATATCAACCGCCGTGCCGGTTCCGTGAGCTGAACCACCAGGCCAAGCCACGGCTGAAGGAATTTTTGGTGAACGAGTAGCATTGTCAGCTTCAACGATTTCATCGCAAGCTAATTCTAGCTGTTGTAATAAAGGTCGATAAGAAGAAACAACGTATAAAGTTACCCCCCTGTTTTTAGCTATAGTGGCAGCGCTTCTGAGCATATCCATAGCCTCGGGTGAGAGCATGTGATCACCACCGTTCGTTTCCAGTCCGCTGATTCCAGATATAGGTTCCAAGTCATCCGGCGAAGCCATGCCCGCAGTGGCCAGTGTTGGTACTTCAGCCTTCAGGGCTTCTTCGTCAGTTCCATTATTAGTTAATGTACACCACTCTCGGCAACTTTCAATGCTATCACAAAGTTTTCCTAAGTTAGGATCATAGGCAAGATCAGCCTGCTCTTCCAAAGGCAAAGCCACATAGGCAACATAATCTACTCTCAGAGGTTCAAAAAAAGTAAGTTGCGGATTGACTGTATACAGAATAACATAACTTCCCAGCAGTAAAACCAAGCCAATAACCGCACTGCTGATTCTGTTCTTGGCTGATGTGACCTGTCCCATGCCTTTGCCAAGCATGTATTGAACACCACCGACCATAATCATTACCGTAGCAATAATTACCGCTGCTCCAGTCAACCATCGATACCAAGCAACAACATATTCACCTAAGAAATTAATGTTTAAATAATTACCATCTTCAACCACGTCAAAAAGATCTTCTGAAAATCCCGGTATATCTATATTTAGTTTAGGAATGATTGGTGGAATCGGGGTTGGAACTCCTGAACTATCCGAACTACTAGTACTGACCGCTGCCGCCGCGTTTGTACAGTCAGCAACCTCCATCTCATACTGTTCTATATAAACGTATGTATCAGGTACAAATACAGATCTTTCATACTGAGCCTCAAGTTGTTCGACCAGTGTTTGACAGGCTGTTGTACAAGAAGAGGCATCCGAAATTTCATCACCAGAAACAGTTT
The DNA here is from genome assembly GCA_043811105.1 of Candidatus Uhrbacteria bacterium. GTDB lineage: Bacteria > Patescibacteriota > Patescibacteriia > UBA9934 > CAZDDW01 > CAZDDW01. The sequence continues at coordinate 12,327 of JBDRNK010000029.1, read as the reverse complement.
CGCAACCACTGATCGAGTTATAGCAAAAACAACGATCACCATCAGCCATGGCAGTCAAAGGAATACTCAAGGTGATAAACAAGAGAACAGTTGATGAAAAGAGAATTTTTGTAAGTTTGATTTTCTTTTTCATGTTTTTATTTGTTGATAAGTTTGTTGCGAACAATTTGCTCAAGTTCTTGATAACTTATTTCACCAATCCAGCGTTCATCACCGATAAAGATGGTTGGTAGGGCAGTGATTGAAAGCGCCACGGCTTCGTTGACGACATGCTCGATTTTAGGCAAGGAATATTGTTCAGTTAAACAGTTGTTGAAAACGGTTGTGTCCAGACCGATTGTCGAAGCAATAATTGTCAGAAGCTCGTCAGTGATGTATCCATAGCTATCGAACAGGAAATCGTGGTATTCCCAGAAACGTCCTTGTTCATGAGCACAATAAGCTGCGATCATATTACGTTCAGCTGTGGGACTGGCACCGGAGTTTGGGGCACCCTTAAAAACATGACTGATTTGACCCGGAAGCTTGGCTTGCAGAGCGGAAATATTTTCAGACATGTCTCGACAAGGCAGACAATCAAAATCAGCAAACTCAACAATGACTATCTTTGGTTCTTCTGAACCACGTTGTGGGTCAATAAAAGTAACTGTTGGCTCGGAAAGCGGTATGATCTCGGTTTCTGTTTCAGTGTAGTCGGTATTAACTTGCGGTGGTTTGGTGGCTAAATAAAAAATTACCAGGACAAAAGCACAAAGTAGAATGACCGCTAGCCAGGAAAGAAATCGATGATGCTGCATATGTTTATTTTAGTTTTATCATTTGTAATATTCCGGACCTTGCATCAGTAAAGAAAAGCGTGTTTCCATCAGCTGATAAAGTCAGGTTTTCAATTCCTTGAGCTTCCTCTGGAACAGCCAAAAGACTTTTTGCTCCGGAGTTTATATTAATTTCGTATAAATAATCACTGGCTTCCGAAGCGCTGATGATTCCCGGTTGAATACCGGCGTTGTTTGGCATGTCTTGCGGTACGGCACAAATAACCGATTCATTATCTTGGAAGACACATCGGTTTGCCCAAGTTTCAACATCCAAACGATGACGATTATCACCGATGCTGTTGATTGATCCATCAACCACCCATAGCATTGGTTTAAAATCATTTTCTCCTCCGGAGACCGAATAAAGAATACGATCACCGCGCGGTGACCAAATAGATTCAAAACCAAAACCCTCAACAATCAGTCCAGGAAGTACATCCATATTTTCAGTTACCGGCAAAATCATTTTTCGATCAAACCCGGTTTGTGTTGGGCCGGTATCGGAAAAGGCCAGGATCTGCTGATTTGGCGACCAGTTAAGATATACTTTGTCCGCGTTGGAACCCAAAGGATTTACTCCGGTAGTGTGGGTACCATCTTCACTGGTAATGATCAGCCAACGACTGTCCGGATCAGTGGTCATGCTTTTGGTAATGATCTCAGTTCCGCTTGGTGAAAATTCAAAATCATCCCAGTGATTAGGTAGGGTTACCTGAGTTTCAGACTCAAAGTTATAGACAATGTTTGAACCATCAGGAAACTCGATAACGGCTTTATCACCTTGATCAGCCCAACTTACATCATCAACATCAGGAAATTTTTGATCTGATAAACGAGTAACTGTTCCGTCAGCGTTGATCTGATAAAAACGATCGTCACTGGCATCGTAATAATTCATACTTTCTCCGTCAGGATTAACGCTGGTTGAATATACCCGACCGGTGGTTAGGGAAGTAACCTCGGTTAGTCCACCTCGAGCCACTTCAGAAACTTGCAATCCGATCTCTTCGACTTGACCAATAGTTGTTGGCGTTCCTAAACCGGATGTTGGTAGCCCGCCGGCCGTTTCTTCCTCAGTGGTAAGTTCTCCTTCGCTCGGCCCGGCCGGTTTAAAGAAAGTGTAATAAAGAGCCAGGGCTATTCCAACACTGACCACAACCAGTCCTAAGCCGAGAAGTATTTTTTTTGTTCGTTCAGACATAAAATATTTATAAAATTAAACCGACAATAAATTCAACGATGACTTCACCAAGTAATGGAATACTGGCCAGCCGATCGTAATAGGTAAAAGCAACAGCTGTGATGATTAGAACCAAAAAGACAAGAGCCAGCAGGCTGGTCAAAATAAAAGCCAGTCCAAGGATGGTGATATAGTAATTCAGTTTGTCAGACGGATTTGATAAATCAAAACCAGGGATTTTTTTAAAAAGCGAGAAGCTGGCCAAGCCTTTCATATGAGTAACTGCCAAGCGAGCCAAACTAATAACAGTCTCATTAAAATCCATATCTCCACCTAAGGCATAAGTCTGTGATCCGGCCTTTTCCAATAACTGAAAAATATTTGCCATTTTTGCATTTCTTTTTGTTTTTGGATCAACCTTAGGTCGAGATGATTGGGCAGATTGCTCTTCTTGCTGTTGCTGTTGTTTTTGTTCCTCATCCATCATCATCATCAAAGCGGCTTGTTGTTGTTTTTGTCGCAGTTGCTGTGCGGCCAGGACTTGAGTCTGAGCGTTAAGATCGGACGCAGGTACTGAATCAGCTGGTTCGTCATTATCCTCAACCTCATCTTTAACCCCACCTTCAACCCGCCGGGCCACAGATAGTGACCGGTTTATGGTTTCCTGAAACTTCCGCATTTCCTTTGGTGAAATTGTTGCTCCCTCCATAAAACTTACTTCTGAAATGTTTGTACTGCGATTTTATTTTTGATTATCATGATCTTTAACAGTTTGACCTGAGGACGTTTAAGCCGTCGATCAGCAATCGCTGTTTCAACATCAGAGCTAATTAACTGTCGAATGGCTCTGGCACCGATACTGCTCTGGTCGGTTTGTTTGACTAAAAAGTCAGTTACCTTATCATTATAAACTATTTTGACATTTTTTGTATCCAATCGTTTGGCCAGTTGATTAAGTTGTAGCTCGGCAATCGCTTTTAAAGTGTTTTTGTTTAACGGTTGGAATAAACAAATGCTGTCGATTCGATTAAGTAATTCCGGTCGAAAACGTTCTTCCAGGTCTGTACGCAGGTCATCCAGGCTTAAACTTTGGTGTTCTTCAGCTGAACCAGCAAAACCGAGCTGACCATGAGTGATCCGTTCCAAACCGACATTTGAGGTAATAATGATGATAGCATTACGAAAATTTATTTTTTTGCCAGTAGCATCGGTTATTTCTCCATTTTCTAAAATTTGCAATAATAAATTTTGAACGTCAGAATGAGCTTTTTCAAATTCATCAAATAAAACTACACTGTACGGCCGTTGTTTAATTCGGTCAGTCAATTTAGCCCCTTCTCGATAACCAACATATCCGGCCGGAGCGCCGATTAGTTTGGAAACAGTAAAGCTTTCAGAGTATTCAGACATGTCCAAGCGGATTAAAGCATCTTTGTTTTGATAAACTTCACGCGCTAGGACACAAGCTAATTCAGTTTTGCCAACGCCTGATGGACCGACAAATAAAAACGAGGCCAATGGGCGTTCCGGATGATTAGTTCCTGTTTTGGCACGGCGAATAGCATCGGCTACTAATTTGATTGCCGGGTCTTGGCCCAAAATGTGTTGACTTAAGATTTTTTCAAGATCAAGCAGTTCTTTTCCTGATTGATTTAACAGGTCATCAACAGGAACTCCGGACATGCGCGATACAATTCGAGCTACATCTTTTCGACCAAGGCTTCCGGACATTTCCGGTTCTTCTTCTTGTTCGCGCACCTGCCTGGCCTTAGCTAAGATAATATCTTCTTTTTCTTTTATTTCAACCGCATCTTTGAAACGTTCTTCAATAATTGCTTGTCGCTTTTCTTGTCGCACCTGTTTTAACTCACGCTCTAAACTAATCAACTCTTTAGTAGAAGTAGCGTTGGCATTGGCCACACGATATGCGGCAGCAGCTTCATCAACCAGATCGATCGCTTTGTCAGGTAAAAATTTACCCGGCATATATTGGACGGAAAAATCAACAGCAGCTTCCAGCGCTTCAGCGGAAATATAAACACTATGAAAACGTTCATAATTAACGGCAATGCCTTTCAAGATTAATAAAGTGTCTTCAGGGGTTGGTTCATCAACAAAAACGGATTGAAAGCGTCGTTCCAGCGCTGCATCGGTTTCAATATGTTTTTTAAATTCAGCAGTGGTTGTTGCCCCGATACAACGGATTTCTCCACGAGCCAAGGCCGGTTTTAAAATATTAGCCGCATCAAGGTTACCAGTACTTGCTCCGGCACCGATAATGGTATGAACTTCATCAATGAATAGAATAATGTTTTGATTGTTACGCACTTCTTCGATTACCTGACGCAAGCGCTCTTCAAACTCACCACGATACATTGTTCCGGCAACTACCAGGGACATATCTAAAGCCATAATCCGCTTGCCTTGCAAGACAGGCGGAACCTGGTCAGCCAGAATTTTTTTTGCCAAACCTTCAACGATAGCTGTTTTTCCTACCCCGGGTTCGCCTAAAAGAATCGGATTATTTTTTGTTCGTCGAGACAATATTTCCATTACTCTTAAAATTTCCTGATCGCGGGCAATCACCGGATCAATTCCGGCTTGAATTTCTTCTGAAGTCAGATCGCGGGCAAAGTAATCCAAGGCAGGGGTTTTTTGGTTTTCCGAATCAAATATAGATGAAGGCTGTTCATCAACAGTCATGGTCATTTCTAAATCATCATCAAGATTATCAAGGGTTTCCGTAAATTCCGGAAATTTTGAAGCTCCTTTTAAAACCAAGGCAATTTGATCATGTAGTTTTTTTAAATCGATTTTTTGATCAGTTAAAAATTCTTCGATCGTTTTATGTTTAACTTGAAGCAATCCGGAAAGTAAGTGTTCAGTGCCAACGTATTGATGTTGGTAGATATTTGCCGTGAGCACCGCTTTTTCAATTGCTCGTTTTGCCTCGGAAGAGAGCACTGGTATGGTGGCTGTGATCGGTTGCTTGGACATTGGTCTTTTGCCAGTATCGACAGTTTCAATTAGTTTGCGTAAATTTTCCAAATCTATTTTTGTTTTTTGAACGATCTCGGCGCCAACACAACCTTTTTGCATTCCCAAGGCCCAGAGTAAGTGTTCCGGTAATATTTCATCTTGATCCGTTTCAGCGGCAAAAGAAAGTGCTCGAGTTAGCACATTTTTTAAGTGAGTAGTAAATTTTTCTACAATGTCTTGCATGGGGTTACGAATCACGAATGTTAGATCATCGAACGGAGTTTCTTTACCCGTTCTTCAATTGGTGGGTGGGTGGAAAATAATTTTGCAAAACGTTTTTTACTCTTTTTTGGTTCAAAAGGGTTGGCAATGTAAAGATGGGCTGTGGCATGGCTGGCTTTCTGCATCGGCCGATTGATATCGGAAATTTTTTCCAAAGCCCGGGCCAGTCCTTCTGGATAGCGAGTAAGCATAACAGCTGAGGCATCAGCCAGATATTCACGACTGCGTGAAACCGCTAACTTAATCAATTCCGCAAATAAAGGAGAAAGTATGGTCAGAACAATTCCAATCAGGAAAAGAATAACAGCCGCTCGCCCGGAATCCTTTTTTGAACCACCTCGACCAAAAATAAAACTGCGCATCATAATATCTGAGAGCAGAATTATTACCCCAACCAAAACCACAACCAAAGTCATTACTCGAATGTCATAGTTTTGGATATGTGAAAGTTCGTGTGCTAACACGCCCTCGAGTTCAGTCCGTTCCAAGGTATTCAGCAGTCCGCTGGTTACCGCGATTGAAGCGTGTTTAGGATCGCGTCCGGTAGCAAAGGCGTTTGGCGAAGGGTCATCAATAACATAGATTTTCGGCATGGGTAGCCCGGCGGTGATGCTCAAATTTTCAACATAGTTATAAAGTTCAAAATATTCTTCGCGAGTTACCGGTTTGGCTTTGGCAACAGCCAGACTAACAGTGTCTCCTCGAAAGTAGCCAAGCAAAGTCATGACTGTGGCCACGATCGTTGCCAAGATAATTCCGGTTCCAGCATCACCCCAATAATAACCCAGACACCAGCCAAGCAAAATAACGATGATGGCAAAGATTACAATCAGAAAAATTGTTTTGCGTTTGTTTTTTGCGATTTCGGAATACATGTTAGAACTTGACGTTTGGGGTTTCGTTAACTTCATCAGGAGCATCAAAGAACTCAGCTTGTTTGAAACCAAGCATATTGGCAATGATATTGGTTGGGAAGACCTGGACCTTAGTATTGAAGTCTCGGACAATTCCGTTGTAGAAACGGCGTGAGGCTTGAATCTTGTTTTCAGTATCAGTTAATTCATTTTGTAGTTGCAAGAAGTTTTGTGAAGCTTTCAATTCAGGATAGTTTTCAGTTACGGCAAATAATGATTTTAAGGTTTCTGATAACATGTTTTCGGTTTTTGCATGTTCGCCAGGGGTTTTTGCTGACATGGCTGCGGCTCGAGCTTCAGTTACCTTGGTAAAAACACCTTCCTCGTGTTTGGTGTATCCCTTAATTGCATTAACCAAGTTTGGGATCAGGTCGTAGCGTCGTTTGAGCTGAACTTCAATATCTGACCAAGCTTCTTTAACTCGATTACGAATTCGAATAAGGCCGTTGTAAGTCAAAATAAGCCAAAAAGCAATGACCACAATGACAACAATTGGAATCCAAATGTAGACAAGTGACATAAAAAAGATTTGTTAATTTAGGTTAAAAATACTATAATAAGATTACTTTATTTAAGCTTAAATGTCAAAGACGTTATGCAGATATCCGAAGAGGTTTTTAAATCTTATGATATTCGAAGCACTTTAGATCAGTTGTCAGACGAATTAGCCTTTTTAGTTGGAGCTGGGCTGGTTCACTTAACTGAAGCTAAAATCATTGTTGTTGGACGAGATATGCGTGATTCAAGCCCAAGGTTAGCTGCTGCAGCTATTCAGGGAATTATTTCGCAAGGATCAAAAGTCGTTGATATTGGCATGTGTACTACGACCATGTTTAATTTCGCGGTTTCAAATTATGCTGAACATCAGGCCGGTTTAATGATTACCGCATCACATAATCCGGCCGAATATAATGGATTCAAAATGGCTGATGCCACCGGCTTGCCTTTAAGCGGTCAGGCCATGAAAGAGGTTGTGATTGGAAAAGAATACCCAGCCGTTGATCTTCTTGGCTCGGTTGAACAGCGAGATGTTAGTCAAGATTATATAAATCGATTGTTTGAGCTACTTCAAATGCCATCATTGCAGGGAATGAAAGTGGTTGTTGATGCAGGAAACGGCATGGGTGGTTTGTTGTTGCCAAAAATTTTTGAACGCTTGGATTGTCAAATGATTCCAATGTATTTTGAACCAGACGGCACTTTTCCAAACCATGAAGCCAACCCAGCCAAAGAAGAAACCTTGGTCGATCTTCAGAATAAAATAAAAGAGGTTGGTGCAGACATAGGAGCCGCTTTTGATGGTGATGGTGATCGAGTTGGTTTTGTTGATCAGCAGGGAAAGAATATTCGCGGTGATATTTTGTTGGGTTTGCTGGCAACAGAATATCTGGCTTCGCATCCGGGCGGTAAAGTGACTAACAGCCCGAACATGAGTTGGATTCCACGCGATGCTGTGTTGGCGGCAGGAGGAGAAGTGGTAAATAGTCCGGTCGGTCGAACACATGTGATCAAGAAAATGCGTGAAACCGGGGCCGTACTTGGTGGCGAGGTGTCTTGTCATTTCTTCTTTAAAGAGTTTCAGGCTTTGGAATCAAGCGAATTTGCCATGCTGTTAATTCTGAAAATGATGGCTGAGCAGAAAAAACCTTTATCAGAAATTATTGCTCCATATCTGAAGTATTTTGGGTCCGGTGAAATAAACTTCAAAGTTGAGGACAAACAAGGTTTGATTAATCAGTTTGAAGAAAAGTACCGCCCTGAGTCAAAAAGTTTTTCTGATCTTGATGGGATCAGAATTGAATTTGAAGATTGGTGGTTTAATATTCGGGCTTCAAACACTGAACCATTGATTCGTTTGAACATGGAAGCCAAGAGTCTGGAATTATTAGAATCTAAAAAACAAGAAATTATTAATATTATCAAATCAGTATGATCGGACTCTGGACTATAGTTATATTTTTAGCAGTTTTATCAATCTTAGTTCTGGTCCATGAAATCGGGCACTTTATTACTGCTCGACGTCTGGGTTGTAAGGTGGAAGAGTTTGGGATTGGTTTTCCACCGCGGTTGTTTGCATGGAAACGGAAAAAAGATGGAATTGAATATTCGGTTAACTGGATTCCGTTAGGTGGTTTTGTTCGAATCAAGGGTGAGTCCGGTCTTTTTCGCTCGCACAAAGACAGTTTTTCAGCTAAACCGATTTGGAAACGTTTTGTAATTTTATTTGCTGGTGTGGCCATGAATTTTCTATTAGCTGCAGTTCTGCTTTCTTTCGGTTTTTTGATCGGTATCCCCACTGCTCTTGACGATGTTTTACCTGAAGGCGCTAAGGTTTCTGACGAAGCTGTTCGGGTTAGTACGGTTCTGTCAAATACTCCGGCAGAAGTCGCTGGTTTGAAAATGGGCGATCAAATAATTTCTATTAATGATCAGATTTTTGCTGATGCCGAAGCCGCGCGAATCTATATAGGTCAGCAAAATGATCAAGATATTAATTTTTTGGTTCTTCGTGATGAAGGGGAGCTTTTGATACCAATGACCCCGGAGTACATTGAAGAGATCGGCACCACCGGTGTTGGCACAGGGCTAATTACCACCGCTTTTGTTTCTTTCCCGATCCATAAAGCTGTTTGGTTTGGTTTTTCAACAGCTGCTCAATATACAGTAATGATTGCTGTTGCCATTTATGATATTTTAAAAAGCTTGATCACAGGCCAGGGTGTTGGTATTGATTTATCCGGCCCGGTTGGGATTGCTGTTATGACCGGTGAGGTGTCCAGATTAGGTTTGGTTTATTTGATTCAATTCACAGCTATTCTTTCAATCAATCTGGCGGTGATTAATATTTTGCCCTTGCCAGCTTTGGATGGAGGTCGTATTCTATTCTTATTAATTGAGGCCATCCGTCGCAAACCGATTGATGAACGAATTGAAGCGATTGTTCATAATTCCGGTTTTGTTTTATTGATGGGGCTTGTGATTTTGATTACTTATCGAGATTTGGTAAATTATAGTGATCAAATTTTAGGTGGAATTAAAGGAATAATCGGTTTATGAAAAATGAATTAGAACAATTAAAAAAAGAATTTTCTTTGGCCATAGCTAAGGTGGCTGATGAAAGCGGACTGGAAGATGTTCGGGTTGAATTTTTAGGACGCAAAGGCAAGTTTGGTTTATTGATGAAAGGGTTAAAAGACCTTTCAGATAAAGATCGAAAAAAGTTTGGGCAATTGGCGAACGATGTTAAGGACGAGATTGAAAACGCGTTTCAGGCAAAAGAGTCTGAGATTGTTCAAGCTAGAGCTGGTGAAATTGAAAAAGAAGAATGGATTGATATTTCCGTTCCCGGATTACAGTGTCGCGAAGGGCATTTGCATCCAACCTCGCAAGCCATTGCTGAGATCGAAGATATTTTCTCAAAGATTGGATTTACTCGTTTTCCAGTTCCTGATATTGATTGGGACTATTACACTTTTGAAGCGTTGAATATGCCAAAGGATCATCCGGCGCGTGATAACTGGGAAACTTTCTTTATTGATGCACCGGAAGGTAATCCCCCTTCGCCAAGGCTTCGGGGGACAGGAAAGGGTAAAATGGTGGCTACCCCACATCCATCTAATGCTCAGGTTCGAATTTTAGAATCAACCAAGCCACCATTTCGCAAGTTGTATATTGGAAAAGCCTATCGACGGCAAAGTGATCCATCACATTTGCCAATCCATCATCAATTTGAAATTTTAATGGTTGATAAAGGTTTGTCCGTGGTTCATCTCAAGGGCGTAATCGAGCATTTTGTTCACACCTATTTTGGTACTGATGTAAAAGTTCGCTTGCGCCCACACCATTTTAGATTTACTGAACCAAGCTTTGAAGTTGATATCAGTTGTGATCTTTGTAAGGGTACTGAGTTTGTTGATGGGGTTCCGTGTCGTGTTTGTAAAGGTGGTTGGCTTGAATTGGCCGGAGCGGGGATGACTCATCCAAACGTGCTCAAGGCCGGTGGTCTTGACCCAAAGGAATATTCAGCAATTGCTTTTGCTTTCGGAATTGAGCGAACATTAATGATGCGAGCCGGTATCTCTATTCCAGACATTCGTTTAATGTATAAAAATGATCTAAGATTTGTGAACCAGTTCTAAATATGAATATATTAGCCTCATACAATTGGATAAAAGAGTACTTAGACACCAAAGATACTATTGAACAGTTTGATGAAAAAATGAGTCTGACTGGTTCAAGTGTGGAATATGTTCATCAAGGAAAAGATTTGTTTAATAAAATGGTTCTTGGGCAGATTAATGAACTAAAGAAACATCCTGATGCTCGGGCCTTGCAGATCGCCGTGACTAGCATTGGAAAAGAAGATGTTGAGATTGTTTGTGGTGGGACGAATTTACGTGAAGGTATGAAAGTTTTTGTGGCTTTGCCAGGATCTAAAGTATGCTGGCATGGGGAAGGTGACCCGGTTGAACTTGGAGAAACTAAAGTTCGTGGCGTGTCTAGTTATGGCATGATCTGTGCTCCGGCTGAGGTCGGTTTTGCCAAGTTACAAAAAGGTGAAAAAGATATTTGGGATTTGACTGACCTGACAGATGCTAAGCCAGGGACACCGATTATCAAAGCCTTAGATTTAAACGACACCATTTTCGATATCGAGGCCACATCTAATCGTCCGGATCAAATGAGTATTATTGGTCTGGCTCGTGAAGGCGGGGCAGTCGGTCTGGGTGAATTTAAATGGGATCCTGAAAATTTAAAAAAGAAACTGAGCGATCAGTTGGAAATTAGTGGTTCTGAATTGCCTTTGAATGTGGTGGTTAAAGAACAAGAACTATGTCCACGATATCAAGCAGTGGTTATCGATGGGATTAAAGTCGGTCCTTCACCTTGGTGGTTACAAAAGCGTTTGTTGCAGGCCGGGCATCGGCCATATAACAATATTGTTGATATTACCAATTATGTTTTGCATGAATATGGTCAACCAATGCATGCTTTTGATTATCATAAATTAGCTGGCAATCAGATTATTGTTCGTAAAGCTGATCATAAAGAAAAGTTTTTGGCGCTTGATGAGAACGAGTATGAGCTTAGTGATTCACATCTGGTTATTGCTGACGCCAAAAAATCAGTAGCCGTGGCTGGAGTAATGGGTGGTATGGAAACTGGAACAACTGAAAAAACAACTACCATTGTTTTTGAGTGTGCTAGTTTTGAACCAGTTAATGTTCGTCGAACAGCACGTGATTTGAATCTATATTCAGATTCTCAACTTTTGTTTGAAAAAGGTTTGTCAACCGAAGCTACAGAACCAGCTCTTATGCGAGCTATTGGTTTGGCCTTAGAGATTGCTGGAGGTCATCTAGCTTCTCCAATATTTGATCAGCTTGCAAGCGAATACAAACCAGTACAGTTTCCATTCAAACCAAAAGAGGCATCAGCCCTGATCGGCGTAGAAATTCCTGAGATGCGTCAAATGGCCATTCTCGGAAACCTTGGATTCACAGCCAAAAAAACAGGCGATCATTATCAATTAACTGTTCCATATTGGCGTGATCATGACATTGAAGCCCCAGTTGATTTTACTGAGGAAGTAGCCCGAGTCTACGGATATCACAACATGCCATCAAAGTTACCTGAAGGAGAACTAATAAAAGAGGCTTGGTTGCCTGAGTTTGTTTGGGAGAGAAAAGTAAAGCAAATATTATCAGGAGCCGGTGCCACAGAGGCTTTTAGTGAGTCTTTTGTGGCCGAAGATGATTTGGTTCGATATGGTCTATCAAACGAAGACGCTCTACATTTGTTAAATCCGTTGTCTAGTGACTTGGAGTTTTTGCGACCGAATTTGATTATCTCAATGTTGCGTTCAATTGAAGCTAATCAACGTGAATTTTCTGAGGCAATACTGTTTGAACTTGCCAGAGCCTTTGTTCCAAAGAAAGGAAACCTACCTGATGAAAAGCCTCACTTATTGTTAGCTGCATACGGGTCTGACGGAGAGCAAACCTTTTTGCGGGTTAAAGGTCTTGTTGAACGTTTGTTTCGTGAAGCCGGAGTTCGTGGTCAGTCATTAGATCGCGGAACCGATGATAATCGTTTTCACACCACTCGTTCCGCAACAATTTCAATTAACAAAAAACCGATCGGGGTGATTGGA
>JBDRNK010000028.1:0-5043 GCA_043811105.1 Candidatus Uhrbacteria bacterium | reverse complement strand
CGGCCTCTTTATATTCTTTAATGCCCGCCTCAAAGATAACTTGATTTTTAAATTGATCGGCCGTTTGTTTGATTTGATCGTATGCTGATTGACCCATATATGCATAAAAACGCCCCGTCAGACTCTACAGAGATTCTGCTCTGCCGGCAAACCAGACTATTGAGCTCTAAGGAAGAAAAAACCGCGTTAGTGATTAACTTTCGCGGCTAGTTTATCATTATTCCCTAATTTCTAGAATACAGGGAATAGCTCTGCTTCCCTAATGTCCTCCAAGTCTAAGATCAACTTCATCAGGCGCTCAAGACCCATGCCAATACCCCGACATGGCGGCAAACCAAATTTCATTGCCTCCAGAATGTCTTCGTTAACGCACGAAACTTGCCCCGCTTGGCGATACTTGAGTTGTTCCGACATTCTGGCTCTAAGGATTTCCGGGTCTCGTTCTGGATTAACAATATCTGCCACAAAGACTCCATTGATAACCAACAAAGTTTCATCCACGGTTGAACCGTCATCATTCAACTTGAACAGCGGCGACTGTGCAGCCGGTAAATTTCTTAAGAATGCCGGACCACTAATATTGCTTACAACCTGAGAGTACAGTGCATTAGCGATAGTGTATTTATTCAGCACGCTGGGACGATCAATCCCAAGCTCATCCAGCCAAACCGCGAGATCTTCAACAGGAAGATGTTCATCGTATTCTTGATCGATACAACGAAACAATTCCTTTTTAAAATCCAGGCTTGGCCACACGCCAGAACAATCGATCGTTTTACCTTGCCATTGGAATTGCGCTGATCCAAACAGCTCAACCAATACAGTGCAAATCATGTCTCGCAACAGCTGCTCAATCCCCTGACGGGTTGCATAGGCTTGATAGAGTTCCAGGATCGTAAATTGCGGCAAAGTATCTCGAGTAGATCCTTGATTTCGGAAGGACTTTCCGATCTCAAAAACTCTAGAGAACCCAGCAATCATCAGTTTCCTCAAGAACAATTCTGACGTGAGACGTAAATACAAATCACGCCTCTGCTGAGTATCTCGGGTCATGAAGGGGTCAGCCAAACCTGCTTCAAAAGAGTCCTGAAGCAACGTCAGATTCAACTCTTCAAAACCTTGTTCGTAAAGGAATTGTCGGATGACGCGAAAAATTGTTGAACACCGCTTGAAGTGTGCAATCCCCTCAGGGTCACGAGACAGTTGTATGTGTCGATGACCATACAAATTGGATCTCTTTCGAAAATCTATATTCGGGTCATATATGTCGCCGATCGCTTTCGAGAGCAGCGTGATGCGATCTCCGATAAGCACCTCGGTTCCCCCAGCCACCCGTTTCGTTCCTTCGATGAGGACGATGTCGCCATAATGGATCAACTTATTCATCGCCCGGATGTTTTCTTCAGTCCGGGTAAGAAAAACGGGGACAGACCCGCCATTGCTTTCGATCTGCTCGAAAACAATCACTTCTATATTTTCCACGACATCGAACACTCCGAGCCTTGATATTTGCCCGAGTTTATCAACCAACACCACTCGCCCAGCAACCAACACTTTTTCGCCGATCGGCATATCTCCGAAAGCCAGAGCGTCAATTGCACCGACTGGTACTTCCCGTCGATAAGCCTGACTGTCTCGCCCCAAGACAGCGACCCTTCTTGATTCGCTCTTTTTTGACATTAAGAACACCTGTCCGTTCCTGTAGGAATATAATGTAAAGAACTAGTTTCAATTTAAACTGCCCAGACTGATCTGTCAATCCTTTTTAAAAATATCGTATTTAAAGTCCTTATAAGTCAAAGAAAACCTCGGTCCGGTACTATTTTGATATTTGCCTTTGTATAATACGATGTCCCCGTCCGGTACCCAAAAACTCACTTGAGCAATCAACATATTCGGATATAAACAAACCGGCAGGGTTGCATACAATTGAAAGGTTGAAACCCCGTGTGAACCGATATCGATCAAATCAGCTGTGACATGAACAAATAATCCCATCCTGGCAGTACCAGATTTTCCATGAATCAGTGGAACAAAAAAGTCGCTGCCAATCCGTTCCTTTGAATGACCGAGCACGAAATCTCCGGCGTTCAAAACTAAACCGTCTTCCGGAAGTTTCATTTCTACATACTCGGGCTTGGTCCGGGGGTCGATAATTTCTGAGGTATATCGGATGATGCTACTGCCAAGGGATAAATCATAAGAATTGGTGGTAAGCCGGTCTGGATCAAAAGGAGAAATCTCAATCCGATTATTCTCTACCTCTTCTCTAATTTTATTGCCAGTCAATATCATATATCTTTTATGCCGGCGTAAACGATTCTTGCGGCTGATTCAGATGTCCATATCGACCGCCATATTTTGTTACAGTTCCCAGATTGTTCCAGAAAGAAACTTGTCCAATAATCATTCCCGGATATAATTTGATCGGCAGTGACGCGACCAATTCCAAGGTCCAACGATGTTCTGATGTTGTATGGCCTAAATTGGCAGAAACCTGCAAAAACAGTCCGTATCGTCCGATAGAACTGCGACCAATTAAGGACATGGCGTATTTTGAACTACCAATAATTTCTTTGGTGTGACCAAGATACATCTGTCCCGGTTCTAAGACATAACCCTCAATCGGAATTTCTATCTCATTAAAGATGCTTTTTCTCCCATCAAAGTAATCAAAAACTTTCAAGGTAGAACCGAGCCGATAGTTGTAACTATTTGGATTAATTTGATCGGTTGTAAACGGCTCAATCGTAATATTACCGGCTTGCATTTCTTCTGTGATTCTAGTACCGGTAAGAATCATATCAAAATAATTCTACAAAACGATTTGGGTAAACGGCCCGGCGATACCGCAGTACCAAGACACTGTACATTTGATGCGGGCGCAAATCGTTCGACATTTTTTTAACTTCAAAAAGGCGATCGTACATGGCTTGATACACCCCCTGGTCTGCAATACCACGCATAGCACACGCGCGATCAATGGTAGATTTGCAATAGCAATTTATTTCCGCGTCGGTTTCTTGAACCAGATCATTGCGCTCTTCAAAAATAATTTCAAGCTTATTATAGAGTTTCATAATTTCTTTATATGGTATGGAGGTTGGTGTGATTTCAAAAACTTTTTGAGCCCTTTTAATCAAATCATCAGGAATGGTGCTAGTAACGTAAAAAGGTGAGGCTAAAATAAAGCCGCCGTCCTTAAGCATACTGATACACTTATCAAGCATCGCTTGTGGATCAGGGAAAAAACCAAGAGATGCTCCAACCAAAATGTGCGAGAAGAAGGTGTTCGGTTCATATTTATAACCGTCAATGGCTTGGTAAGTAAAATCAATCTCCGGTGCATACTGCTGCTGATTATATTTTGCCATGGCCACGGATTTTTCTGATAAATCAAAACCTTCACCGCTACATCCGGTCATCATAGCTAATTCTCGAGAAGAAAAACCTGTGGTACACGCCACCTCGAGCAATTTCGATTGGGCATCCAATTTAGAGAAAACCGCCCACTTCGACAAGGTGACATAAGAACCAGGAAGCACATTCCACTGATTAACAAAGCCAACAAAATCTGTATAAGACAAATTCTTGATGTAATCTTTTGTGACTTCATTTATATCCATAGGTTTCTTTATATTTGATAGACTGGCGGGATTGGTTGAATAAAATTCTGGGCCAAAGAATAAGTTAACGCACCCTGATTGGGTACGACGATGACATCTTTTTCTCTGAACCGCTCGGCATAGCAGTAATAACCCCAAATATCCCAAGTGGTACAAAGATTCCCCCACATCTTGCATTTGATCTCTCGTTCAGACGGGGCGGTAATGTTCATGAGGGGAAAATATTCAGACTCAAACCTTTGCCAACCAACCATATTTACTCCACCGTCCAAAACGACGTTATCTTCATCCTTAACATCGACTACCGATAACACGATTGACATAGCACTATTGCAGAGGACTCGACCAGGCTCAGTATAATACTCAGCGTCGACGATAGGCTCCAGATGTGTTCGAATCGCTTCACCGATCTGTTTGGCGTACTCATCAAATGTGAGGGCCTCCCGGACATGGTATTGATCTTTGGTGCGCGAGAAATAACCTTCCGACTCTTTTACTTCAAACCCTCCGCCAAAGTCGATAAATTTTACCTGATCTAATTCAGCCTGAGAAAAATTTTGTTTTAAGTAATCTCCCAATGCTTTGATCATGTGCACGTAGAAATCAGCATTAGAATTTCTTGATTTATGAAAATGTATTCCTCTTAAATTGACCAGCGGGTAACCCTTCGCTTGTTGCCAGAATTCAATTAAACGTTCAAGTGAGATGCCGTATTTTTTCCAATCCCCATGTAACTCATTGTGAATTCGAACACCAACCTTGATTTCTTTCTGTGTCTCATTGGTCAACTCACCAATTTTTTTTAGTTCATTAAAGCTGTCTATATTGATAGTAACGATGTCAGCATATTGCATCGCAAAAATAATATCAGCATCAGTCTTCCCCGGACTGGAATAAATCACGTCTTGACAACCAGCTTTAACGGCCAGCTCTAATTCTCGACAACTTCCAACGTCAATTCCCAACCCTTTTTTGGTGATTCCTTGAATAAATAATGGGTGATGATTAATTTTGAGCGCATAATATATTTTTAAGGAAGGTATTTTACTACTGAAGGCACTGATGAAGCTGTCGATGGCTTGATCGAGAGTTGACTGATCAAAAAGGTAAAAAGGAGTTCCATGTTGCTCAACTAGATCTTGGATCTTGACCCGATTGTTCAATACCGATTCAACCACATGAAAAAGATTACCAGTTTGATAGATTGGCTTATCCTGAATGATTTTTTTAAATCTATCTACGATTGTGGGGTCATCTTTTTCTAACATGGTTGAATTTTATTTTACAGCTTGATGGAAAACAATTGCTTTATCCTTGGTATCTATTTCTGCAATCCCGCCATTTGGGATGGTAATCAAGGGATCAGTGTGCCCAAAATCAGCGTTATACATTACCGGAAACCGGACACCGGAAAAAT
>JBDRNK010000027.1:0-5235 GCA_043811105.1 Candidatus Uhrbacteria bacterium | reverse complement strand
ATATTTGTTGAAGTCAATCATAGCTTGAAGAACTAATTCGGCGTCGCAATTCCCTTTCACTTCTCCATTCTTCAATTCCATCACTGGTTTAAATTGCAAAATGAAGCCGGCCTCTTGCAACGATCGATACATATCATGATTCTCAGGAACAAAACCAACAAACATATAAGCCTTGCTTATGTTATATTTGTCAGCAAGATAAACTCGGAAACGATGATAATCCAAATTCCAACCTTGTTGTTTGATAGCCAAATAAAGATTAGTGCTATCAATAAAGGCAAAATTGTTACTTTTACCTATCATGCAATCTTTATTTCACCAAGTACTCACAAACCCGCTCGCCGGGTTCAAGGGCGTCGAGAATGGTTTTTACTTTTGAGTCAAAATTGGGAGTTTTATTCATACAATTTTGACGAAATCCCTCCGTAGCTCGGCTTGTCCGAGCGAAGGGGGATCGCGTCGTATTCAGGTGTCTTGCTCATATTGTTGCATCGCCTGTCCCCCGAAGTTCCACCACGCTTTCAGCTACGTGGAACGAAGGGGGATAGTTTGGTGTTTTTGACATATCTTAATTTCGCTTCTTTGAAACTTTATAAACAACAGATCTGTGTAATATCGCCATAATAAACACTGTTTGCAGTTCAATTTTATAAACAACTCGATAATCATTGACTCGTAATTTGCGATAACCCTTGAGTGAACGTCGTAGTGGTACACCAAATGTTTCTGGATGACCTGTTAATTTTTGTTCGATCGCAGATTTAATTTGATTACGAACATGAACATCAAGTCGTTTGATGTCTTTTTTAACAACGTCTGGATGATATTTGAATTCGTAGATTAACTCCATGCCTGGTCATGTGAAAGATAAGCCCCTCCGCCAGCTTCTCGTTGTTCAGCAATTCCATTGAGCACATCATCCTCTTCAATTTGCAAGGCCCTTTGAATCAGATCAAAAGCCTTGGTTGCCACAGGAACATGATCACGTTCAGCCAAAACCGTAATAGCTTTGTCTACATCTTCAGAAACGGAAATATTGATTCTTTTCTTGTTAATACCCATAATTTGTTTAATTTAAGTACAAACCTACTGTAACAAATTTGTAACAATAATTCAAGTTAGCCATTGGTTTCCAAATATTGAAGATAACACTTTTCACAGTAAACCTTTCGGTTCTTAAAGGTTGGATTTTCTGCTACCTGTATAATAGCACTACAATTAGAACACCGCTCTTGCTTAGATGTAAATGTGTTACTTAATCGGGTTAGCTCCCGCACACGGGAAAAGAAATGTTTTTTCGGTAAAGGTAAGTTGTGCTTCCGATAAAAAGCCAGATCAGCTGACTGGATACTGAACGGTCGATTTATTTCACGGTCAAGTATCGGCTTATTTATCAACAGGTCTTCATCTAAATCTTTCAAACAATCCGGTACGTCTTTTATTTCCAGGACAGCTGTCCCCTCTTGGCCGGTTGCGGAAATAACCGTTCCGCGTAGCGGATCAAAAATTGGCGCTTGAAAATATTTCAACTCTTGCTCGGTCATGTCAAAAAACAAGTCAGAGGCAAAGGTAAAACCAGATGGTGAAAAATCACCTGGGAAAAACTTTCCGTAACTTCCCTGCTCTAGCATGTTTGTTTTAATCTGATCAACCAGATTCCAATATTCACTTTCAGAATATTCGCGATTCAAAATATGAAACTTCTTATTTTTCAAACCAACACAGGCAAAGCAATCTTCACAGTTGTAACAACTGTGGCAATATTCTAAATTCATTGAATTTGCCACTGATGTAGAAAACTTTATTCCAGTTGAATTAGTCACACCGGCAGCAAAATAACTTTCTGAAGTTCCACTAAAACCACTGCAGTAGGCGCAGTATTCAGAGCCTTTTTGTGACATCTGTGATTTATAGCAGTTTGTGGCCTCACCAATAGAAAAACAATCCTCACATCGCAGACAATTACGTAAATACTCACCAGTAGAATCTTGACAAGCTAAATTGAAATTCTCTGGCCAGACCGCCTCTTGTTCAAGCAGTTGATGAAACTTTTGACGATACTCTTCGAAAGTGCCGTGACAAGATAAATCAATCTCAGCCATCTTTTTCTCGTATTCTTCTTCAGAAAGCTGTTGGTTACAAAAAACGAATTTGGCATTACGTAAATTACTTGAACAAAAACAGCTCTCGCAATTTCGGCAGTCAAACAAAAAACTCGAATTCAAACAGTCCGAGCAGTTCAAAACATAAGAACAATTGTACATTTTTTCACATTGATTGACAGCGAAACAATCTTGACATGAACGGGCACGATAACTGTCAAGCACGTCCTCATTTGATTCAACCAAATATCCATAACGACAACGTTTACACTTTGATACACCTCCAAAAACCATAAAACTGTCTTCGGCGGAAATAATCGATGCACCGATAGTGTTTGTTACTTCACCGAACAAACGAATCGCTGGCAAAGGAATCTGGTGCAGTAACTCTCTTACTTGTTCAAAAATAGTCTTTTCATTGTTGATCTCTGCTGAATGCTTACTACCCCAATCTTCAGCGTGCCATTCTTTGTCCGGAATTGCTTTAATCGGATTGTCCGGATGAATATAAGACAACATCTTGGCTCCGGTCAGCGCATGCTTGTTCCACCAAATATACAACCCGGCGTTAAAACCCCATAACTGCCGACGTCGTTCTGTTGGCGACAGATCTGCTGGCGGTACATTGAACTTTTTATACCAACCAATCTCTTCCTCATCCATATTCCACTTCTCACCAGTCAACGCACAAACCCGCTCGCCGGGTTCAAGGGCGTCGAGGATGGTTTTGATTTTTGAGTCAAAATTGGGAGTTTTATTCATACAATTTTGACGAAATCCCTCCGTAGCTCGGCTTGTCCGAGCGAAGGGGAATCGCATCGTATTGTGGTGTTTTTGACATATGCTTTGCATGGGATCGACAAGCGTAAGCTTGTCAGTTTGACAGGCTGACGCCTGTCGGTCCCCAAATTATCCGTTTTGTTCGAGATACTTTAAATAACACTCCCGGCAATAAACTTTTCGATTTCGAAATACATTATTCCAAGCAACTTTGATCGTTTTAGAACATTGCTGACACTCTTGTTCATCTAACTTCATCATGTTCATTTCTTTCCATTGATCTTCAATTCGTTTAACCCAATGTTCTCGGCGCACAGGCAATCGCATTTTACGATAAAACTCCAGCTCCGGCTTTAAGATTGCATACGGACGATTAATATCTGAATCAAGAAAAGCTTTACCAACAATGTCGTCTGAAACATCATCGATACGTATCGGAATATCTTCTACATTATACATGGTTTTATCACTCCAATCACCATAGGCCCCATCAGAAGCTGGATCATACAACTCAACCCCGAGCCGTTGCAATTCCTCTTCCGAAGTTTCAGAAAAAACGTGCCCGGAACAATGTTGCCAACACGTCAACATAAAACGAGATTCAAACGGCTTCCCGTACTCATCTAACCGCAACATCTGACACTTAATTTTATCAACCAACAGCCAATATTCATCTTCGGAATATTCTTTATTTAAGATATGAAACTTTTTGTGGCGCAAACCTATACAACCGAAACAGTTATCGCAATTATGACACTCGGTACAATACTCACAATTCTGACAATAATTTGCAAAGTTGCAGAAACGACAACCTGAACTTTTTATCGCAGCAATGTTTCCATAACCCTGGTTGCTTCCGACATCAATCCCCATGGCTGAATTCTCAGTTCCCATATTTCCCCAAGCTATCCATCGCGAATTCTGTGCGCCGTCACAATACCAACCCCGCTCAACATTAGTACAATTCTGTACGTATTCGCCGGTGCTATTTGTGCTATGCTCATTAAAATTTTCAGGCCAGACCGCTTCTGAACTAACTAGCTGATAAAATTCTTGACGCAGCTGATCGTATTGATCAAAGTGACCCAGATCAATTTCATCACGACGACGTTCCCATTCTTCCTGTGTTAACTGCTGATTACGCCAAAGATATTTCTTGTGCCGCTGATTAGCACTCATAAAACAAAACTCGCAATCACGACAGTCAAAAACAAAATCACAATCCAGACAACGTCGTGACTCCCGAACCATAATGCAATTGGTAATTTTTTCTGAATGTAGAACGTCATATGATCTGGTAACATTATTACTCCAGGTCACTTCGGCACAGTCTTCATAATTAAATCCATCGGAACAATAATATGATCGTTTCGAGGTCGTCCCTTCCACAAAATAACTGTCCTCGTCTCCGAAACTTATTCGCGCGATTGAATTCACCGGCTTCTCAACATTCTTAGTCGCACTCATGGGGACAACCTTTGATAATTCATAAAGTTGATCAAAAAAAGACTGTTCGGGCTTTACTCCGATTCCCAACTCCGAATAGTCACTGTTGTACCAAGTCTCATCTGCCACAACTTTATATTGAGTATGCGGATGAATCGCTGTCAAGACCGGTTTACCGGTGTTGGCGTCCTTATTCCACCACCAAGACCAACCGGTGTGCATCATCCAGGCCATTTTGTGATATTGCTCAGGCGCAACTGTGAAAGGGGGTACATTAAACTGACGATACATATCAATATCTGTATCGGTCATCTGCCATTTCTCATTGGTCATTGAACAAATTTGCTCGCCAGGTTCAAGCCCGTCGAGGATCTCTTTTATTTTTTTATCGTATTGAGGTGTCTTGCTCATATTGTTGCATCGCCTGTCCCCCGAAGTTCCACCACGCTTTCAGCTATGTGGGACGAAGGGGGATAGTTTGGTGTCTTACTCATATTTGACAATCAATTAATCTCGTGCTAATGTTACATCAGAATCACGATGAAAAGAACCCTTTAAGGTCTTGTCCTTATGGGG
Source organism: Candidatus Uhrbacteria bacterium (assembly GCA_043811105.1). Classification (GTDB taxonomy): domain Bacteria; phylum Patescibacteriota; class Patescibacteriia; order UBA9934; family CAZDDW01; genus CAZDDW01. Next base: position 331 of record JBDRNK010000027.1, on the reverse strand, counting down.
TTCTTTTCTTGTATTCAAGTTTGTTCTTCAGATCACTAATAAAGCTGATTCTAGATCCAGCGGCTTTTCGTAACAAAACCGAACTGTTTTCAAGTGTTGGTGCAAGTACCTTTTCTAGTTTATCTTGTTTGACCAAATAGCGCACTAAACAATGAAAGTCTCCGTCGCCGGTAACAATTAGAGCACGATCATATTTGTTGAAGTCAATCATAGCTTGAAGAACTAATTCGGCGTCGCAATTCCCTTTCACTTCTCCATTCTTCAATTCCATCACTGGTTTAAATTGCAAAATGAAGCCGGCCTCTTGCAACGATCGATACATATCATGATT
>JBDRNK010000026.1:0-4916 GCA_043811105.1 Candidatus Uhrbacteria bacterium | reverse complement strand
TTCGGAATATAGAGATTAACCACCTTCCTTGATCATTGACCATTGAAACTTGATAATTTTTCAGATCCTATGCATTTTTATTTTGATTTTGTGATCTTCTTCTTCCTAATCATCATCGGCGCGTATTTGGTTGAATTGGTTCTACAGAAAAAAATAAGAAAACAACCCGCCGCCGCTAAAGCTTTGGCGGGCAGGAAAAATAAGAAAATAGGTCATGGTGCTTATTTTTTTAGTTTCTTATTTTTTTATTTTCTTGTCCTGTCCTGGATAATTATTTTTTATGGCAGCATTGTTGAACCGCGGATTATTTCGGTAAATGAATATGAAGTAAGTTTGTCTGAAAATGCGGAATCAAACCTGCGTGTCGCAGTGATATCTGATCTGCATCTTGGCCCATACAAAAAAGCTGGCTGGGTTTCGCAGGTGGTTGCTCGTACGAATAAATTACAGCCGGACATGGTTTGGTTAGTTGGTGATTATATTTTTGATCGTGCTGAGCAGGCGGAGATGCTCACAGCTATATCACAACTTGAAGCACCACTTGGTGTTTATGCCATAACCGGAAACCATGATTATTATGATCAGAATGTTGAGTACGTGGTTGCTCGGCTCGAGGAGCAGGGCGTTAAAATGTTGCGAAACACCTCGTCGGTGATTAGGGTTGGTGACAACGGTTTTGTCTTGGCCGGAGTTGATGATCTTTGGTATGGTGGTAATTTATCGCAGACCCTGCAAGATTTAGATTCAGAAGATCCGGTGGTTCTCTTGGCACATAATCCAGACGCCGTCTTATCTGAAGTGGTTCTTGAAAAAGCTGACCTAGTTGTTTCCGGTCACACTCATGGTGGGCAGATTAGGTTGCCTTGGCTTGGGGCGATTTCTGATATTCCAGATCTTCTTGGCCGTGACTATGATCAAGGATTATTTGATTATCAAGGAATAAATCTGTTGATCAGCTCAGGTGTCAGTGAGACCGGGCCACGTGCTAGGTTATTCAATCCACCAGAGATCTTGTTATTAAATCTCTGGTTCTGAACTTGATTTTCTGGTAAAATAGCATAGCTATGCCCAGCAGTAAAACTTTTTACCTTAGACGGCTGGGTATTTTTGAAGGACTGCTAAGAAAAGATAACCGACGTTGGTTTTTAGCAGCCTAGTAGAACTACACTGATACTAAAAAATAAAAAGTTTTACTGCCGGGTATGCGACTAAAAACACTTGATAATACAATTCAGCTTCAAGGTAAGCGTGTTTTAATTCGAATTGATGCTAATGTTCCGATTAAGCGCGGAAAAGCGATCGATGGGGAATATGGTCGAATTGCTCGGGCAGCGGTTGATTTGGAATGGTTGCGCCAGCGTGGAGCCAAGGTGATTGTTATGACTCATCTTGGTCGGCCTGATGGAAAGCGAATTCCAGCATATTCAACCTTGCCAGTAATGCGCCGTCTTGATCAGTTAATCGGAAATCACATTTCCCATTGTCGGCACGTCGTCGGACCACAGGTGACAAAAAAAGTTGAACACATGAAGGATGGAGATATGGTGGTGTTGGAAAATTTGCGCTTTGATCCGCGAGAGAAAGATAATGCTCGATCATTCGCTGCGGCTTTAGCTCTGCTTGGAGACATTTATATCAATGATGCTTTTGCCGTCAGTCATCGAGCCCACGCATCAGTTGATGCGATTGCTGATGAATTACCAGCTTACGCCGGTCCTTCTTTGTTGCATGAAGTTGAGGTTTTGGGTGCTGTTTTGGAAAAACCAAAATCGCCTTTTGTTTTAGCTATGGGTGGATTGAAAATGGATGATAAAATTGCGGTGATGAAAGAGTTTGTTGAAAAAGCAAATGTAATTGTTGTTGGTGGGGCTTTGGCTACCGCCTTTTTAGTTGCCCAAAACAAACAAGTTGGAAAGTCGGTCTATGACAAGGAAGGGGTTGTTTTGGCAAAACGTCAGTTGCAACAAGCTACTGATAAATTTATTTTGCCGATTGATGTCCGCGTTGCCCGCAGTCTTTCCGGAAGTTGGTCAGAAATAAAGTTGGTTGAAGAGATTAAAGCCAATGAATATATTGTTGATCTTGGTCCAAAGTCAATGCGTCAGGTTCGTAAAGAAATTAAAAGAGCCAAGACAATTGTTTGGAATGGCCCGTTTGGCTATTGTGAAAACAAACGTTTTTGTGAAGGAACTGAGAGTTTGGCTAAGGCTATTGCCAGACAAACCGGATCAGCCCAGACGATTGTTGGCGGTGGTGACACTTTGCCGGTTGTTGAAAATTTACATTTAGCAAAACGATATACTTTATTATCCAGTGGCGGCGGGGCCATGCTAGATTTTTTAGCTGGAAAGAAGTTGCCGGGATTAGAGGCACTGCGGACGTAGTTATGAGTTGTGAGTTGTGAGTTATGAGTTTTTTGAAGACTCAAAACTCCTAACTCAAAACTCAAAACTTATACTTTCCTATGTCCCACACAATTGAACACATTCATGCTCACGAGATTCTTGATTCTCGAGGCAATCCAACAATCAACGTTTCTGTTTTATTAACCGATGGCAAGATCGGCCGAGCTTCGGTACCGTCCGGTGCTTCAACGGGAACGCACGAAGCTTTGGAACTTCGTGATGGTGACAAGAAGCGATATCGCGGAAAAGGTGTATTAAAAGCCGTTCGCAATGTAAACGTCAGGATTGCCAAAGAGCTTCGTGGCATGTCTGTTTTAAAACAGCGTGAGATTGATGAAAAAATGATCATGCTTGACGGTACTTTAAACAAACGCAATCTAGGCGCAAATGCAATCTTGGGTGTTTCTTTGGCTTGCACTCATGCCGGAGCCAAAGCCAAGAAAATGCCACTTTACGAATATATCCGCTGGGCATACGATCTTAAGTACAAAAATTACCGTCTTCCGGATCCGTTAATGAATGTGTTTAATGGTGGAGCTCATGCTGATAATAATCTGGATATGCAAGAGTTTATTATTACCCCGCATGGTTTTAAAAGTTTTCGACGAAAAGTGCAAACCGGTTCTGAGATTTTTCATGCTTTAGGCGATATCTTAAGGAAGAAAAAAATGAACACTGCTGTGGGAAATGAGGGTGGGTATGCTCCTGATGTTGGTCGAACTGAACAAGCGATTGAATTTATTATGCAAGCGATTAAAGACGCCGGGTACAAACCAGGGAAAGAGGTTTCATTTGGACTTGATGTTGCGGCTTCGGAATTTTATAAACCAAAAAAGAACATCTACGAACTGGATGCTGATAAAAGAAAAATGACCGCTGAGCAACTGATAAATTTGTATCAGGCTTGGATGAAAAAATATCCGTTGTTAAGTATTGAAGACGGTTTGGATCAGGATGCTTGGGAGGATTGGAAAACAATGACCAAACAAATTGGTAAAAAAACCATTTTGATCGGCGATGACTTGTTTGTTACTCAGACCGATCGTCTGCAAAAAGGAATTGATCAAAAAGTGGCTAACGCCATTTTGATTAAACTAAACCAGGTCGGCAGTTTATCCGAGACCATTGACACCATCTTGCTGGCTCAGGCAAATAAGTATAAGATCGCTGTATCACATCGCTCAGGTGAAACTTGTGATACCACCATTGCTGACCTGGCTGTGGCTGTAAACGCTGAGTATATTAAGACCGGAAGCCTGTCTCGGTCGGAACGTTTAGCCAAATATAATCGGTTGATGGAGATTGAGGAGGAACTAAGAAACTAAAAAAATAAGAAACTAAAAAAATAAGCACAGTACATATTTTCTTATTTTCTTTGTTTATTATTTTCTATCCTATGTCAAAAGTAAATCCAGTTGTACTCTGCATCCTTGATGGATTTGGAATTGCTCCGGATTCTGAAGGTAACGCCTGGACTCAAGCCAAGACGCCGACTTTTGATACCTTGATTAAGCGCTACCCATCCATGGCTTTACGAGCTTCTGGCGAAGATGTTGGTTTGAGTTGGGGTGAAATGGGAAATTCTGAAGTTGGACATTTGGCCATTGGTTCTGGCCGGGTTTTTTATCAGATGTTGCCACGAATCGACCGTGATATTGAACAACAAACTTTTTTTGATAATCCGGCTCTGCTTGGAGCCATCGAACACACTAAAGAAAATAAATCCAGCCTGCATTTGGTTGGTTTGGTTAGTCAGGGATTGGTTCATTCGGCAGATACGCATTGCCACGCCTTACTTGATTTGGCCAAACGGCACAAAGTAAAAGATGTATATGTTCATGTAATTCTTGACGGCCGGGATACAGACAAAGATGCCGGAGCTGAGTTTGTGGCTACTTTGCAAACTAAAATGCAGGAATATAAAGTTGGTCAAATCGCTTCACTTTCCGGACGTTTTTTTGCCATGGATAGAAATCAGCGTTGGGATAGAATTGAAATAGCTTATCGAACAATAGCTATGGGGTTGAGTGAAAAAACTCATACTGACCCGAACGTTGCGATCAGGGAATCATATAAAAGCGGGGTTTTTGATGAGCAGTTTGTTCCAACGGTGATTACGAAAAAAGGTAAGCCAGTGGCTACTGTTGCGGACAATGATGCGGTTATCTTTTTTAACTATCGTCCTGACCGAGCGCGACAGTTGACTAAGGCTTTTGTCATGCCTGATTTTGATAAATTCAAGCGAACATATCTACCGAATTTATATTTTACAACCATGGCTGAGTACGAAGCCAGTTTGCCGGTTGAAGTTGCTTTTCCACCAAATCGGATCGGCAACTGTTTGGCTGAAGTTGTGGCAAACTCCGGTCTAAGTCAATTTCATATTTCTGAAACAGAAAAGTACGCTCATGTTACTTTTTTTATGAACGGTACACGTGAAGATCCTTTTCCCGGTGAAGATCGAGCGATTATTCATTCACCACGAGTCGCCTCTTATGATGAAACTCCGGC
>JBDRNK010000025.1:0-22296 GCA_043811105.1 Candidatus Uhrbacteria bacterium | reverse complement strand
GATACTGGATATTAAACTAAAATGACAGACTGAAGTCTGTCGGTCCCGTAAATTGACAGGCTTACGCCTGTCGGTCCCATACATAAATTAATTGACACCCTGGCCATGTACCAGACGCGTTGCGTCGGTACATGATAAACGGGTGTCATTCCCGTGAAATGAAAGACTAAAGCCTGAATTCGGAACCGGGGATAAACCCCGTTAGAAAAAAAAATCAAATAAAACAGCAGGGAAGGACTCCCTGCTTTTTGAATTTTGAGATCTGACTAGGACGCTGTTGCCTCCGCCTCCACCTCCTTCGGCTTGGGCTTGGCGTTGCGGATGCGGTAGGCCAGGATCAGGCCGATCACGGCGAACGGGATCATGGCCACGGGCCAGTAGATCCAATCGCTTGCCGTACTGACCTCATTTTTTCCAGGCAGAACCACGGCGTAAACTCCGGACTGCACTGCAGTGCCCAGATAGACAAAGCCGTCGATCAGGCCAACAGCGATGCCAGCGTTCTTGGCACCGCCAAAGTCCATGCTGGCTGTGCCCGAAAGCATGCCATGAACACCGATGACGCAAAGCGATCCAGCTACGACCACCCAACCAATGGCCGGGTTACCAAGCATGAAACAAGCAACCACGGCTGTTACAAGCAAACCAGCGTAGAGCACACCAGCCACAGGTCCTCGGCGTGAGCCAAAGAAGTGGTCGGAAATCACTCCGGCAAAGACTCCACCGAGGATACCAGCACAGCAGAGCACCATACCCCAGTTTTTGGTCACAAACGCATCAGCGTAACCGACCGCCGGAGCGAAGTAGGTGTAGTTCTGCATGATCGCCTGACGCAGGAAACCACTACAGAACTCGATTCCAGCAATGGTCATAATGATCTTGCTACCGAGCATCAGCTTGAGTACGGCCACCGGATGATCCGGCTTGCTGTCATCGCCAGAAGTAGCGTCGCCGTTGGCGAAGTCTGTCAGTTTTTTGGCCCGATCCGCTCGTTTGGGGAAGATTGGGGCGATCACTGTCTGAGCAAAAGTCAGACCCTTGGCCTGACTCGGTCGGTTGCGGACGATCAGGATGACCAAGACCAGAGCCAGGGCCAAAGCCATGCTCGGGATAAAGAAAGCCCAATAGACATCCCAGGCAAATCCCTTGACGATCAGGCTGGTCCAGTCGTAGGCAAAGTAGATGCCCAGCGAGATCAGGATGCCGAAGATGGCTCCGAAGACTCCACGTTCGCGAACATGGAACCAGGGCGAGTTGATCTTGACAATGGCTACGGCGCCAAAGCTCTGGAAGTACATGTTCATCGGGAACAGGACAAGTAGGCTGTGGAAGAGCTGACTGTGGTCGATCTTCTCGTTCAGGAAAAGCAAGGTCGACAGTCCCATCAGAAGGTTCATCACCACAGCGCCACTAACGCCGGTGATTAGGGAAAAGCGTCCGCCGTAGCGGTCAGTCAACGGCCCGTTGATCAAAAAGGACAGACCATAGATCAGCGTGCCCAGCCCGAAGATCAGGTGGAACTCGTGAACCATTTCCGATCCGCCCAAAGCCTTGAGCGCGCCGTTCAGGTTGTAGCGCCCCCAATACAGGAAAGCGTAGGCCATTCCAGCAATGAACCAGTTCAGGGCTCGGCGGTTGCGAAAGCCAAGCATCTGCAAATGGGCCAGCTGTCCCGGAACTTCTTCCTTGATCTTGGGTAGACGCCGGACCATGAAAATGACACAAACAAGCAGGATCAGGATGGGCAGGAACTTGTCACTAACCAGCTGACTGCCGCCATAAATGACAGTAGCAGCGATACCGACTTCGACCGGGAGGATCCAGGGCGAGGACTTTGGTTTTTCTGTCTTACTTTTTCCGGGCTGATTCATGGCCTTTTATCTCCTAGTGGCCAGTTGTTGGTATTTGTAACGTTCGTTTCGTGCCTAGACCTTACGCTGTTTTGGTCTAATGTGTCAAGACTGAGGTTGTGCTATTCTTCCTAGCCGGTTTATCCGGCGTCTGAATTCAGAACCGGACATAAAGTCCGTTTGAAATATTACTAAAATTCTTCCTAGCCGGTTTATCCGGCGTTTGAATTCAGAACCGGGGATAAACCCCGTTAGAAATATTTCCCAGCCATCTCTGATGGCGTGTGAATTCAGAACCGGATCAGAGATCCGTTAGAAATATTTTATAAAAAACAAGCAGGGAAGGATTCCCTGCTTTGTTAGTGCCGGCGTTGCGGTGCCGGGTGAGTCAGGTCAAAGCCGAAGACTTCGCTGGCTGCTTCGCGTGCCAGTTGTGTCGCGTCTGATGCGATAGTTGGCCTCAGTCCGGAATTCACCGCAATGTTGACAGCCTGGCTCTCAACCTCTTCCAGTTTTTGCCAAACCATCTCTTCGGTTACGTCACCTTGATGATCCTGCTTGATGCCTTGAAAAATGATCACGAACAATCGTTTGAACTCTGCTCGTCTGTCCATGGCTTGTGCCATCACGCTCTCCTTTCGCGAAGATAATATTTAACCACTTCCACGCTTATTTGTCAACCCAATCGCTTTGACACAAGCTGATTTTTAACGGTAGAATAAAGCAATAAACACAGAATATGCAAAATATGCGAAACATTAAAATCGGACTTGGGTTTGGGGTGTTGGCCGGTGTTGTTGATGTTATCCCAATGATTATTCAAGGGCTGAGTTGGGATGCCGATCTGTCAGCCTTTGCTTTTTGGGTCATTGTTGGGCTTGTGATCGCCACAACTAATATAAAACTAAAAGGAGTTCTAAAGGGAATTGTTATTTCTTTGACCCTGATGATCCCTTTAGCAATTGTTATCGGCGTCCAAGATCCTTTTGTTTTAATCCCGATTTTGATCATGAACCTAATCCTCGGCTCAGCGTTGGGGTTGTTGATAGAGAAGTATTGCTAACTGCTGACTGGGGTCAGGCCACGTCGTTGGCGAACGACGTGACAGGCCGGCGGAGTCCTGTACCGACAGAGCAAAGCGACGTCTGGTTCAGGGGATTCGGGAACCGATACTAAAATTAGCGGGGAAAATGACTTAGTTTCGGATCTCAGAAATAAAAACGATATATTATGAGTTACAAATTACCACACCAAGAATACGATACTGATCAGAGCAGGCAAGAGAAAGAACTGTTAGATCAGTGGAAGCGTGAAACCCAAGCCCCTTTTCAGGGCTGGGACTTTTCGTACCTAGAAGGTCGATGGCAAGAGGATCAACCCGATTTTAAATATAAAGAACAGGTGGCTGATTTATTACATCAAGACATTGAAAGTGCCTTGGATATTGGTACTGGTGGCGGTGAGTTCCTACTCAAGCTAAAACCTTTTCCACCCAAGATGAAAGCGACCGAGTCGTGGCCACCAAATGTTAGCGTGGCCAAAGAAAGATTAAAAGATGTTGGGGTTGAGGTTGTTGGTATTGATCAGAAAGATCCACTTCCGTTTGCCGATCAGGAGTTTGACACGATCATAAATCGTCAAGATGCGTATCAAGCCAGCGAGGTCATGCGGGTACTAAAAGATGGAGGCAAGTTTTTTACTCAACAAGTTCCGGCAGATAATTTATTTGATTTAGCTGCTGAGTTTGGGATTGAAAAACAGGGTGATGATTGGAATCTGGATTTAGCTAAAGAACAATTTGTTCAGTTAGGGGCTGTTGTTAAACAAGCTCGCGAATGGGAGGGTAAGATGCAATTTAATGATATTGGTGCTTTGGTATATTACCTCAGTCATGTGCCTTGGGTGGTTCCTGATTTTAAAGTTGAAAAATATCAGCAGGAATTACACCACCTAGAACAACAACTAAAAGATAAAGGATCTTTGGTTTACACCCAAAAGCGGTTTTTATTAGAGGTTGAGAAAAAATAAATATGCGCATAGAAAAGAAAGTTTGGCCAAAGTATTTTCAGCGGATTCAAGACGGTGATAAGAATTTTGAATTACGGCTGGCGGATTTTGAGTGTCAGCCAGGTGATACTTTGTTTCTTCGCGAATGGGATTCTAAGAAAAAGGATTATACTGGCAGGGAACTTGAGAAAAAAGTGACGTACGTTATTAAAACAAAAGATGTTGACTTTTGGCCTGAAGAGGATGTAGACAAATACGGCTTTCAAATAATTTCATTTTAATTCTTCACTCACCCGCCTTAAGTCCCCCCTCCGAGAGGGGGGAGAGTAAATAAAAATATGAACTATAAACGATTAATTATTTCTTTGGCCTTGCCTTTATTGGCCGGGTTTGTCGGGTCTTTTTTTACTGCTCCGGCAATTAGTACTTGGTACGCAGAGTTGGTAAAGCCAAGCTTTAATCCACCAGGTTGGATTTTTGGTCCGATGTGGACAGTACTTTATATCTTGATGGGGATCAGTGTTTATCTGGTCTGGCAACAGGTTGATAAAAACAAAAAGGCCAAACTGGCACTCTGGTTCTTCTGGATCCATTTGTTCTTCAATGGCATTTGGTCGATTCTGTTCTTTGGTTTACAGAATACAGCTTTAGCCTTTGCTGACATTTTGATCATGGTCGCTCTGATCATTGTTTTGATAATTCTATTTGTCAGAATCAACAAATGGGCTGCCTGGTTGCTGGTTCCATATCTGCTTTGGGTTGGTTTTGCTACAGTGCTGAATTATTCTATTTGGATGTTAAATTGACACACTTACGTGTGTCGTTCCCACGAATATGAAAGTAGGTTACGCCTGTATTAACACAAGTTTAGACTGTAGTAGTTCGCGAACGTTTCGTTTGGCGAATTTTTCTAAAGAGCGGTTTTTAGATACAACTACAAAAAATCTAGCTTGTTTGCAGCAGATCTTAGAATTCAATCGTCAGCATCAGATTAATTTTTTTCGTATCAGTTCTGGGTTGGTTCCTTTTGCTTCGCATCCGGTTTGCAAAGTGAAATGGCAAAAGCATTTTGCTCAGGAGTTTGCTACTCTGGGTGGTTTTATTAAAAAGAACAAGATGCGTGTATCCATGCACCCTGGTCAGTACACAGTTATTAATTCACCTCGACCGGACGTGATCAAGAACGCGGTACGTGATTTGGTTTATCATACCGAAGTTCTGGATTTGATGAATCTGTCAGCCAGTCACAAGATACAGATTCATCTTGGTGGTGTTTACGGTGATCAAGAAAAGAGTCAGAAACGCTTTATTCAAAGTTGGCAGTCTTTGCCAGACAATGTTAAACAACGTCTGGTTTTAGAAAATGATGAGCGATCCTACAGGGCAACTGATTGCCTGGCTGTTGCTCAGCAGATTCCAATCCCGATCGTGGTTGATGTTCTGCATCATCAGATCAAGAATAATCAACAATCAATCGAGTCGGTTATTCAAAAAGCAGCAAAGACCTGGAAGCGGGCAGACGGTCTGCAAATCATTGATTATAGCAATCAGGATCCTGATAAACAGGTTGGGGCCCATTCGGAAACAATAGATCAAAAAAAGTTTAAACGGTTTTTAAATCAGTTGTCGAAAGTTGATTTTGATGTTATGTTTGAAGTGAAGGACAAAGAGCAAAGTGTAATCAAATGGTATGGCTAAGTGGACAGTTTACATGTTGCGCTGTTCTGATGACAGTTTATATACAGGAATGACTAATAATTTGCAGTCTCGGGTTAAAAAGCATAATGCAGGAACAGCTTCAAGATATACTCGGTCGCGGTTACCGGTGGAGTTGGTTTGGTCTGAAGAATGCGAATCAGAAACTCAGGCCCGAAAACATGAGTATGTGATTAAGAAGTTGTCCAAGGTTGAGAAAGAAGAGATGGTGAGATAAACAAGTAAAGGGGTCAGGTCTTGATTCTTGACTTAAAACTCAAACATAAACCAAAAAGTCCAAAGTCAAGACCTGACCCCAATTTTTACTCGACCATGAAACCATCAAGGATTTTGTTGTAGTCATCAGTAATAATACCAGATTGCCTTAGTTGATTGAGCCAAATTTCAATTTGATAAAGATTTTGAATTGTTGGTGGATGATCTGTTAAAAGCTGTTGCATTGTTTTGGCAAGATCAGGATTGGCCTTAGTCACGATTTTGATTTTCTTTTGTAATTGACCCAAAATACCGTGATCAGGTTCTTGGGTTTCAGTTTTGGTTGTTACCACATCTGTTGTTGGTAATATGTTGGACAAGATGTCTCCGGCCGCATTTCTTTGTTCAGTTGTCAGATGCCCCTGTTCGATCAATAAATCCAAATAACTATCAATTCGTTGCAATGGATTTTCAATTTCTGACGGTAGACAACCTTGCTCCATTGCTTCAATTAGGATTGATAAAACGTCACCGGCTTCGAAACGGTTGGTTGACAATTGTAAATCTTCTAGTCCTCTTTTGTATCCTTCTGACATATGTTTATTTTTGAACGATTGATTGATTAGCGGCCATGGTGTCATGTGGTAAATCTGTTGTAACAACCGGGCCGGTAGCTGAGATAAAAGCGCCAGTTACAGAATCAGTTCCGGTAATCTGAATATTTTCTAACAAAGTCGGTGCTGTGCCGACTTGTTCTTCGTTTGGAGTTATTCCAACTTCAAAGGCTAGTCCGACAATTGGAGCGATCGGCGCAAAAGTCGGATCGATTTGATCAGAAGTCCAGCGGATCGTACCAGCATCATGTTCGATCGAATTACCAACAGAAACAGTTTGCTTGCCGGTAAAGCGAATATTGTCAGGCAGTTCGGCTGTGATTTCAATGTTTTCAAGCGCGTTTGTTGTGCCAGTTAAATTAATAAAAACCCAGTACTTTGTTTCAGCCCCAACGTATGGCGGTAATGGACCGCGTCCGAGTTGATCACCTTGGGCTGTGGAGTATCGTCCAAACGAATCCAGAACGATTGGACTGGTGATCGGGGTGGTTATCTCTTGACCATAGCTAAGAACACGTTGTGGTGTACCATCACCAAGCGTAAAGGAGGCAGTTGCTCGTGTAGTTGCTTCTAAGTTTTCATAAATCTCTGTTTCTGATTGCATGATTGAAGAGCGTAATGGGAGCATGATCGTATCTTCTCCAACCTGGCCAGGTGCAAGTTCTGTGATCTTAACCACCTGACTTTCAAGATCTGATTCCAAGAAAAATGGACTGTCAGTTTCGATTTGAATCTGAATATCAGAAACAGAATAGTCACTAATATTTTCGTAGCGAATTTGAAATTCTGCAGTACCGCCCGGATGCAACGAACTTGAGTCAACGTTGTGGCTTATAGAAACCGGCGGTGGAATTAACGGGGAAGTTTGAGTCAAGCTTTCTTGTTGATACAATATATTACCAAAAGTAAACGAAGGGTGGAAGATAAAGGTTACGGATTCATCAGCTGTATCTAAGCGACCTGAAAATTCCATTGTTCCTTCAGTACCGGCAGATAAGGCGGGAAGCAGGAATGCGGAGTTTACCATTGGCTGTGTAGCTTGGATCAGAATGTAACCATCAGGCCATTCAGGTTCGATACTGATTTGTGGATAGTCGATTTCGCCGGTGTTGCGGTAGGTGATTGTCCCAGCGACCTCTTGATAACCAACCAAGCGTTCCGGAAGATCAAGTTCAAGTTTTAGGGTTGAACTAACCGGAGTGAAACTATGGTAACTAATTTTCTGAGCCACTTCATTTTCTTCTCCAAACTGAAAAGTTAAAATACTGCGAAAGGTTTGTTGACCGCCAACATCCCCGAACATAACTCCGCGGATTCGAACCATTCCGGTACCGTCAACAGGGATCGATCCGATTTCAATCCGATTTTCTTTTACAAGATATTTTTCACTGATTACTTCTTGAAGCAAAAAGTGTTCCGGGTACCCCAAAAGCAAAGTCGCCTCGCGTAGCTCTTGGCCGGTAGTGTTAGTCCAATGAATGGTTAAGGTTGAAGATGCACCGGAAACAATGCTGGCCGGAGCAACCGTTGCTTCAAAAAGGACCTTGTCGGTGATTGTTGCTGGTCGATAAAAGGCTAAAATTAGTGCAAAAATACCAAGCCCGAACATTAGGCCAAGCAAAAACATATCAAAGACAAAAAGCGCACGAGCATATTTGTAGCGTCCGTGATATTTTTTATGGTAGTGTTTTTTTGCCGGATGAGTGAACCATTGGCCAGGGTGAGTGGCAAAGTGGAGAACTCGTCGACGTATTTTTTTGGACATATATTTTTTAAGTGGACAGAGCGATCCTAATGAAATACGAATGACATTCGAATGATCCAAATAAGTTTGAAAAATACATCGGTACCATTCGAAACATTCGGATGCAATTCGGATGTCATTCGGATCGCTTTATCCATTATATTATCTATTAAATGAAAACGTAAAAACTTGTGAAGACAGTCCAATAATTTCTGCTTGGCCATCTCCGTCAAAATCTGTGGTGGCTACTTCAACCCCAGTATTTCCCGACGTATCAAAGGCTGAAAATTGAATTGTCATATTTCCGTCTCGATCATAGACACGAATTTCAGATTGACCGCCAGCACCTGGTCCGGTAATGATATCATCAATTCCATCTGCATTAACGTCACCAACAGCAACATTTACTCCACCACGAAAATCTTGATCATAAGCAAAGAATCCGGGATTGACCAAATTACCGTGTTTACTAAAAACCCGAACGTGCGGTCCACCACCATATCCGGCACCGGTAATAATTTCTTGCAAACCATCACCATCAAGATCACCAACAGCAATATCAACTCCACCGCGGAAATTTTCAGCGTAAGCAAAAAAACCGGGATTGATTAAAACACCGTCTTTATTGAAAACTCGAACGTGTGGTCCACCACCATTTTCAGTTCCGGTAATAATTTCAATTGTTCCATCACCTTCAAGATCGATCACCGCCAGATTAATTCCTTGAGTATAATTTTGATCATATGGATAAAAGCTGGCGTGTACAGAACCATCACTTTCATAAATTGTAACCTGGCTATCATTGGCCACAATACTTTCTTGTGTGCCATCATGGTCGATGTCAGTATTTATCACTTCTTGCCCTCCTTGATAGCGACTGTCATAGGCAAAGAAACCGGTTCGTTCGGTTTGACCAAGATTATTAAAAATACGAGCAAAAGATCCGTTTAAAAACGTAGCATCAAGAATTTCTTCAATCGGACGTAAAAGAATGATTCCATCGTTTGGTGGCAAAGTGATTGAAGAAACAATGGCACCATTATTCGTTTTTGAATCCTGGGTTCCGTGTAGCTTTTCATACTCGCCATCAAGACGAATGGTTTGTGAACTGTTCGTGCTGTTTACCAAGATTTTGCCGTTAATAAAATCACGAGCCCAGACACTTGGTTTAAAAGTAGTGTTTGATGAATCAAGCTCGTCCTCAGGATCATCTACTGGATGGCCAAGATAGGCATCGTATTCATCGTAGTACCAGAGCTGAGCGTGTGACTGTTCACCAAAATCAAAACTAAAGTATCCACCACCAAGCAAGGTTGAGGTTAGGCCATAACGCATTTTTTGATAATCATCCTGCTGGCCGGTGTTGTCAGTGTTGGTGTTGATAATAAAAACCGGCGGAGCGCTACCGACCTGATCTTCAAGCGCTAGGTAATTGTTCACCACAGTTTGCCAAGAGCCGTCATCTTCCCAAGGGGTAGGGAAGGATTCAAACATACGACCATTCAGATATGACTGATAAGCACTTTGTGTAGATCCGTTGGTGATGATTATCGGATCGTTGCCAACAAGCATTCTGGTTTGAGAAAAAAGATTCGTGTACCCGGTTCGCCACTGAATGTCAGTTGTTTCCAAATTGCCAAGCCAGGAAATGCTATCTGAGACTTCATCATAAAAAACACCGTCCCAAAGGCCTGTGGATAAGATTTGTTGATCAACGTATTCTGCTAAGTATGTGCTCCAACCTGAGTTCAAATTTAAAGCGGTTGTTCCAGGCCAAATCGAAACTCGATTTCCTGCATTATCCCGCAACCAGTACTCATCTTTGATTCCTTGGTATAATTGCTGGTGCAAAGCGTCTGTCCAAATACTGTTCCAGCTAACACTTGGTACATAGGCCAAGATAATTATGTCAGGGTTGATTGCTCGTGCCTGATCAAAGAACTCTTGGTTGTACAGTTGGGCTTCAGCCGGCAAAACTAAAAGGTCGTATTTTGGCAAGGTTTCTAAGGCTTCTTTGGTTTCCAGACTGGTTCCTGACAATAAGTAATAGTTTGCTGTTCGTACATATTTATCAATGGCTGTAACAGACTGGACAACGTTGTTGGAAGAAAATAATAAAAAAAGAAAATAAAAAAATAAAACAAGCAGGACAATCGGTTTAATTGGAATTAACCATTTAGCCATATAACCATTTAACCATTTTCGTCTTGTTCTAGACTTTTTGGATTGGGTGAAAACAGCTTATTCTTTATTTTCCACTGATCAACGTATTGACCAATTCCTTGTTTATCTCGTTTATTACGAGCTGTGGTTGTTCGCTGAGACCAGCGAAGCAAGGACTCAAAATTAATTTTATATCGTCCTTGAACAACGACATAGGTGATTTGGCCGTCACTAAGAGCCCTTCGAATGGTTCTTTGACTGACTCCAAACATACGAGCAGCCTCAGACACAGAAAGACGAATCATTGGTTTCATTGGCATAAAATTATTGTATTACTTGTCCACAACAGTGTAGCCAATATTTAGATATTTGTCAAATATATTATTTTCTTACTTTTTTATTTTCTTATTTTCCTGGTCCCCAGTTTCACAAAAAGGCGATACTAAGCTATAATTCTGGCTTGTAAATTGTAATAGATCAACTTTTTTTACCACTAAGTACATGACAGACAAACTAGAAAAATTTTCACTGTTCCGCATCTTTCGTTTCAATGACAGAAAAGCTTATTCGGATGTATTTGAAAAATATGCACCTAGTCTGAAAAGATATCTTTTGATCAAGATGCCAAACAGGGTTGAGGCCGAAGAGGTACTGTCAGAAGTGTTTTTAAAAGGCTGGGAGTACTTTACTTCAAACCAGGTTGAATTTCCCGGAGCCTTGTTACGGACAATCGCTCGCGGACAGATTTCAGACTTTTATCGAAAGCGAGCAGTTCAAAAACAGGTTGTTGTTGGAGAAGATGATCAGATTGGGGATCAAGGCGTTGCTGCTGGAAAGATTGAAGACGATGTTGATATCACCTTTATTAAATCTACCTTACGGAAATTAAAAGAAGAACATCAGATAGTGATCACTCTGCGCTATCTTGAACAAAGATCGATCAGTGAAATCGCCGTTCAGATTGGAAAGACTGAGAATAATACAAGAGTTATTATACATCGAGCCACAGAGGCTCTGCGAAATATCTTCGAATAATATTATGGACGTGAACGAGTTCGTAAAATTAATGGAAAAACATAAAGACGATCCTCGGCTAGGTGCAATGACCGAAGATGAAATTCAGGCTGGCAAACGCAAGCTACTTTTTGCTATTGGTGGAAATCCGGATATGCCAGCGCCAAAATATGGATTTCAAGAATATGCTCAGTATGGGATGTATATGTTTCGTGAGAATATGGTTCGTCCGTTAGCCGTTGGTTTTGCTGCTTTAGCCGTGTTGCTTGGAGGCTGGACCGGTATGGTCGGAGCCTCTTTTGATTCAGTACCAGGCGATGTTTTATATCCAGTGAAAATTGCTAATGAAAAGGCTCAGTTTTCTTTAGCCTTTAGTAATGAAAGAAAAGCCAAGCTTCGAGTCGAGTTTGCTTCTAACCGTTTAGATGAAGCGATTTCATTGGCATTATCCACAGAACCTGAAAAAGAGACGCAAGTAAAAGGAGCCATAGAAAGCTTTACTCGTGAAATTGAGGCAGTTAGTCAGCAGATCGAAGACTTAAAAGAAAGTGATTTACAAACAGCAGCTGAGCTGGCCAAGATTGTTGAAAGCAAAGTTGATGAGTATCAGGATGTAATTGGAAAAAATGAGAGTGGATTGGCTGAAGATGAAAAAACCGAGATGGCCGCGGCCTTAGTTGCCGTTGAAGATGCTGATTTGCAAGTGGTTGATGTTATGGTTGAGAACCAGGAAGTTAATCAGGAGGTAACCGCAGGCGAGGATTTGCAAAAGAAATTTCAAAAGAATTATGTTGAAATCAATGATCGAGTTAATTTAAGTGTTGGTCGTTTGGCTAGCATTGAGGATATTTTATTAGAATATGTTTTAGAGGGCGAGTATGATTATTCGCTTAAGGTTCAACAGTCAGAAACCATTCTAAAGGATATTAAACCACAACTTCATGAAGCCATGAATATCTTAGCTGTTGGAGGTTATCGTGGTGCTTTTGATCAGGTTCGAGAAATTTTTAGTCAACTTGATCAGGTTGAACTTGAAATTGCTACAATCGAAATCGAAATTACAGCTCAGATAAGTGCAATTATTCAGGAACTAAATGATCAAATCGAGGAGGTTGAGGCTGAAGTAATCGAGCCTGAAGTTGAGAATGAGGTTTCTCAATTAAATATAGAGTTAACTGAAGATGGAACAATCGCTGACAGTGAATTAGCACCTGTTTCAACAGATGTTGAAATAAATGCGAGTTCAGTGTCTGAACTTAAGTAAGAACACCTTAATATATGTTCTTTGTTCTTTTTTATAACCGTGAGACGGATAAAAGGTCGACCTTTAACAAGGGCCGTTTCGCATAAGTATTAAATCTAAACTCTAAGCTATTAAGGTTTAGAGTGAAAGGATAAAATAAATATGAATGACGCTTTACGTGTTGGAAAAAAAGCGTTTACCATCGCAATTGCTGCCGCCACTATCCTCTGGACAGTTGGTATTGCTGCACTCGTAGTTCCTACAGCACAAGCTGTAGATTCTGGAGATTTGATTAAGGGTGAGACACTTTCAACAGTGTACTACTACTCTGAAGATGGTACTCGTTACATTTTTACAACTGAAAAAGGATATTTCTCATGGTATGAGGACTTTTCAGGTGTAACCACAATTACTGATGAGGAATTAGCTGATATCCCTCTCGGTGGAAATATCGTTTACCGACCTGGTTCACGATGGATTAAAGTACAAAGTAATGCCAAAACTTACGCAGTTACTCCTGACGGTGCAATCCGCTGGATTGAAACTGAGGATGTTGCTGTAGATTTGGCTGGAGATGATTGGAATCAATTTATTGATGATGTACCTGATGTATATTTCGCTGATTATACAGAAGGAACTTCTATAATGGATGGTTCCGCTGCCTATGAAGGCGCACTCGTGAGTGGCTCTACCTACCTTATTTGGGGCGGTGAGAAGCGCTTAGTCACTGACGACGGCTTCACAGCAAACGGCTTCCAGACTCGTTTCTTGCTCGATGGAGCAGGTATTGATTTGGATGCTATGACTGCCGGTGACGATGTTACCGCTTTTGAAGGACGACTTTCAGACACCTCACAGGTTTCTGAGGCTGTCGGAGCTGTTGTTGTTGAAGGTGATCTAACTTTCTCATTGGCTTCAGATACTCCAGCAGGTGCCAGTATCCCAGAGGGTGCCGCTGCTGTTAAGTTCTTGACTTTTGATGTAAGTGGAACAGGTAGTGTTTCCGGAATGGTCTTCAATCTTGGTGGTGTTGGGACAACAACCAACCTTTCAAACGTTTATCTTTATGAAGGTTTGACACGTTTGACTGATGGTCGAAGTGTTAACGCTTCAACTCGCCAGATTACCTTTAATGGTCTAAGCCTTGAGTTGGCTGGAAGCACTCGAACATTTACTGTACGTGCTGACATTTCTAGTACTTCAGATCAGGGTGACACTGCTACTATTGAACTTTCTTCAGCTGATAGCATTACAACCAGTGCCAATGTTGCCGGTGCTTTCCCAATTGGTGGAAATGTTATGACTATGGCTGAGTCTGATGCTGGAACAGTTACTATCACTAAGAACGGTAACCCATCTAACCCAAGTATTGGTCAAGATGATGCTACAATCGCAAAGATTAATATTGCTGCCGCTAGTGAAGATGCCAGTATTGAGCAGATCGCTTTCACAGTTAAGAAAGCATCTGATCACAGCAACTACCGCTTGTACCAAGGTTCAGATGAACTTGGAACAGGTACTGTTGCCAGTGATGTAGTCACTTTCAATCTTTCAGCTGATCCATTCACAATAGAAGAAGGTCAGAGTCGAAACTTTGATATGAAAGCTGATGTTGCCGGTGATGCCGGTGATACTCTAAAGGTTACTATCCCTAACGATACTGACTTAATGGCTATTGGATCTGACTTTGGATTCAATATGGCTGTTGTTAACACTGCTTACGATTCAACTTCAGCTAACTGTGATGATTCCGGTGACGAATGTTCTTTCATGGATCTTCAGGGTGGTCAGCTGACTGTTGCTTACAATGGTCCTTCCGCCGGTTCTATTGAGCAAGGTGGTAAGGACGTTGTCTTGATGGAGTTCACTATCACCGCTGAGGAATACATGACCATTAAGGATCTGTATATTACTATGGGTGCTGATGATGATGAGGATGGAACAGTTTCATTTAGCAGTGAAACCGGAGACGACGCTGCTGATGACGAAGGATTATATAATAGTACTACAGCTGTACTAACTGACATTAGTGTTCGTTATGCTGATGGCAACGGTGTTCTTATGGGACCACAAGAGCTATCTACAGCTACTGTGACCACAACTCTTGATGCTTATCAACAGTTGACTTTCACTGATGACTTCACAATGGAGGCTGGTGAAAGCCTTGACTTGACTGTTACCGCTGATGTTTATAGTAGCGCATTGGCTGATGCTTACTACGGTGCTCAGATCAACGTAGCTAGTATCAATGCCGAGGATATCAATGGTGATGCTATTACTGATATTGTTCCAAGCACAGACCTTTCAGGTAGTGCTCAGCAAGTTAAAGCCTCTAGCTTGACCATCAATTTGACTCAGCCACCTTCAGCCGGAACCTTTGTAAAGGGAACCTCTGATGTTAATTTTGTTGGATTCTCATTTGCTGCCGGCGAAGCTTCAGATATCACTGTTACTGACATAACTTTGACTTTGGTATCTTCAACTACCGCTGACGGAACTTTGACCAACAACGCCATTGCCACTCCGGCTAACCATGTTAGCTCATGTGGATTGTATGATGGTTTGACCGGTTCATTAATCGATGGCCCTGAGGCTTTTGATACCACAGCTGATACAGCTGCCTTCTCATCATTTGAGTGGACAGTTCAGGGTGGTGAGACCGGACAAATGTTAGTTACTTGTGATCTATCTAATTTGGCTGTTGACAGCAGTAATGCTGACGAGCACGCCATTAAGATTGCTGCTGCAGCTAATGTTACTGCTACTGATGAGGATGGTGACGGAGTTACTCCAACTTTGACTAACGGTAATACTGCATACACAATCTATCAGACAGTTCAATCAAATGACACAATTACTGTTACTGCTGCTTCAGATACTCCAAAAGCCGGAATCATTCTTGGTAGTTCAACTGATGTCTTGGTCTCAAAGTTCAAGGCTATTGCTACCGCTGGTTATGAAGCAACAAGTGTGACTAGACTTTCTCTTGAAAATGCTGACGGAACTGGTTCAGCAATTCCAAGTGCAGTTAAGATTAGTTACGTAGATACTAACGGTGATACACAGACTAAGACTAGTTACATGTCTGGTGGTACAGTAACCTTCGATAACATCGACTGGTACGTACCAGCTTCAGGTGCTTCATACCTTTCAGCTTACGTTGATACAAATAACGTAGGTATCTCAGGCGCTAGCTCAGGTGCTACTTTCAGTCTTGACGTTGACGCTGATACAGTAAGCAATGGAGTTAGATACATTGGTGTTGGATCAGATTATGTAACAACAAGCTTAAGTGCTGATGTTGAAGGAAATGACATGACCATCTTCAATTCAAAGCCTACTTTGAGCTTGGCTTCTGGTAGCCCTTCAGGCGCTGGAATCCCAGGACTTACTGAAGTATTCCGCTTCAATGTAAGTGCTGACACACGTGGTGATGTTACAGTACACGACTTTACCTTCACTCTAGCTTCAACTGACACTGGTGCAACTACCTGGAATGACTGTGACGGTGCTCTTGGAGACGGAAGTGGTGCTGAGTTCACACTTTACGACCTAGACGATCCATCATCTGCTCTTGAGTCAGAAGATACTGACTGGGAAGCCGCTGATGCTACTCAGGCCGTAGCAGGTACTCCTGACTGTAATGCTGGTCAGAACATTGTCTATATCAACCTAAATCTTGAAGAAACAACTGATGATTCATTGGTTGTTACTGCCGGTGATACTAAGACTCTAAGTTTGTACATGGACACAACAGGTGCCAGTGGAGCAAACGACAACTCTATTCGAATTGACATTCCTACTGAAGCAACCATCAATTCTTATGATGCTGACTTCGACTCAATTGAGTGGGATGATACAAACGGATATAGTTCCGGTAAGCTCAATATTGCTGGAACCTATGTTAAGACTCTTCCAGTTGGTGGTGGAACAATTATCTACTAATAACTGTTAGAAACCGTACTTGTACCTGAAATGGGCTTGTACAACAATAGGCGGGAGCATTTGCTCTCGCCTATTGTGTTTTTGAATCGGATAGGTTAGAATAAGCTCGTTATGAAACAAATCTTACGTATACGAGGTTATCTAGTTTTAGTGGCAGCAATAATCATTGCTATAGTCGGAGCCTTTTGGTTTCAAGATTATTTGAAATATAACAATCAAGATATGATAGAAACAGAAAGTGAGTTTTTAACTGTAATTGACCGCGGTTTAGACGAAGAAACCCAGCTTATTTACGATAACATTATTGCTGAGTTAGAAGCTTCGATTGCCAGTCAAGGTGAAGAACCGAAGCTGAATGATTTGTTGCAGTTAGGAAACGCTTACAACACTGTTGGTCAGCTGACTAAGGCCAAAGAAACTTACGGCAAAATATTAACGCGTTCATCTAATGATGTTCCTGCTCTTGAAAACTTGGGAACCACATTGTTTTTGATGGAGGACTATTATGGGGCAGAAGAGGCTTGGTTGCTGGCTGCTGAATTGTCAGGAAGTGAGCCACATATTCTGAAATTAGTTACTTTGATTAATGATCATATTCCTGAACATAAGGCACAAGTAAAAATAATATTGGAACTAGCTATAGATCAACTAGGACAAACCCCGGGATTTTTAGCTGCGCTTGGTGAATGGTATTTTGAACAAGAGGATTTTTCTCGGGCGGTTTCTCATTATCAAGTAGCCGCTGATTTGGCTCCTGATAGCCAAACTTTACAAATTCGTTTGGAGGAAATAAGAAATGCTTGGAAGAATGCACAATAATTTTTCGTTATATCTTTTTACGACAATATATTTCTGTCTCTTTTTTGTTTTACCCGTTCAAGCCATGACACCAAACGATCCTGATCTTGATGAACAATGGTATTTGGATCAAATAAGCGCTTATGGTGCTTGGGATCAGACCACTGGTTCTAATACGGTCATTGTGGCTATTCTTGATTCCGGACTTGATCTTGATCATCCTGATATTAAAAACAATCTTTGGACAAATCCTGGCGAGATTGCCGGTGATGGAATTGACAATGACGGCAATGGCTATATAGATGACATTCACGGTTGGGATTTTATTGATGACGACGGTCAGCCGGAACCGAATTTTTTTCAGCCTTACACCAATGATGCGGTTATTCACGGTACTTTGGTTGCCGGAATAATCGGGGCCACTGCTGACAATAATCTTGGAATTTCCGGAATTAATTGGAATGTTAAATTAATGCCGATCCGATTGCTTGACGGTCTTGGTTCCGGTTCATCTTCTGATGCTTCGGAAGCGGTTAATTACGCAGTGGCTAATGGTGCTCGAGTGATTAATTCCAGTTTTTCCGGAAGCCTGAATGACCCGCTTTATCGTCTGGCAATTCGCGACGCTTATTACGCCGGAGTGGCGGTGATTGCCGCGGTTGGAAATAATGATGATGGAAACGGAGCCGGCAATCTTGGTCGTTATCCGATCTATCCCGCCTGTTACGAACGAGTTGACGGTCAGGATTGGGTCATCGGCGTTGGTGCCACCGATAAAAACGATAACAAGGCTGATTTTTCAAATTACGGAGATTGTGTTGATATTTCAGCTCCAGGAGTCGATGTTTATGGTACGCTTTATCAGTATTTGGTTGATGCTGAGTTGATCGATCTTTACGGTGGATATTGGGACGGAACTTCAGTGGCCGCTCCGCAAGTAACCGGTGCTACCGCCTTATTACTCTCAATCTACCCAACCTTAAACGTTGGGCAATTACAAACAGTAATGCAGTTGTCGGTTGATCCGGTGGCTTTGGGAACCGTGTATCAAGGTCAATTAGGTGCAGGTCGATTAAATATTGATCAAGCAATAAGGCTTGCGGCGAATTTTGCTTTGGCTGAGCCGGAACATAATTCAAGTCGATCTTTGGTTGTGTCCGCACACTCCGACTATCAGTCGGAGGTGCGACGTTTCAATTTGTACACCGAGCAACTGGGTCTGATCCAGGCTTACGATTCCGGCTTTACTGGCGGAGTACGCTTGGCTATGGGTGATGTTGATGGCGACGGTGTTGAAGAGATTGTTACCGGTGCCGGGCCTGGTGGTGGTCCTCAGGTTCGAGTTTTTGAACTTGATGGAACTTTGCTTAGTACGTTTTTTGCTTTTGAAGAATCTAATCACGCGGGAATATATGTGGCAACCGGAGATGTTAATGGTGATGGTCTGGATGAAATTATTGTTAGTTCAGATAGAGATAGTCAGGGTCGAGTTAAAGCCTTTGATTTTGGCGGTAATCGCTTAAGAACCTATTGGATAACCGAATATTTAAATCAAAGCATTCGGGTGGCTGTTGGTGATGTTGATCAGGACGGGATTGATGAAATTATTACCGGACTGGGGCCGGGTGGTCAGCCGGAAGTCAAAGTAATAAATTGGAACGGTACTGTTTCCAACACTTTTGAGGCTTATGCCACGACTTATGATAAAGGGATTTATGTCGGAGTCGGTGATGTTGATGGAGATGGGATTGATGAAATAGTAACCGGAACCGATGATGGCGGTGGACCGCATGTTCGTTCGTTTGATCAAGCGGGAAATGTTGAACTAAGCTTTTTTGCATACGCTGAAAATTTCCGTGGCGGTGTACATATTGGTGTGGGAGATATGGATGGCGATGGGGTTGATGAGATAATTACCGCAGCCGGCCCGGGTGGCGGGCCACACTTGCGTGTCTTTACAGGAGAAGATGTAATTGCTCAATGGTATGCCTTTGAGGAAGGATTTAGTGGGGGGATTAATATCGCCTTGTGGTAAAAAAAGCGATCCTAATGATATCCTAATGACATCCGAATGATCCTAATAAGTTTACAATATGCACTGATACCATTCGGAACATTCGAATGCAATTCGAATATCATTCGAATCGCTTTATCAGGATTTAGCTAAAAAATATGGGAAAAATAGTTGAACGAGAATTATCGTACATTATCACTGGTATATGTTTTCAAGTCCACAATAAATTAGGTCGATTCTGTCGGGAGAAACAATATGGTGATAAGTTAGAGGAGTTATTGTAACACAATAAGATTAACCATAAACGGGAATTTGAGATCGCTAAGTTGGTTTCTGAAGCACCTGACGGCAACAGGGTCGATTTCTTGATTGAGGACAAGATTATTCTTGAACTGAAGGCTAAGCGGTTTATTACTAAACAAGATTATTTTCAGATGCAACGTTATTTACAAGCATCAGATTTAGATCTTGGATTGATTGTCAATTTCCACCATTCTTTCTTAAAACCAAAGCGGGTTCTTAATTATACTAAGTACAAGAATGAGAGCAGACACAGCGATCCTAATGATATACGAATGACATCCGAATGATCCTAATAAGTTTGTAATATGCATCGATACCATTCGGAACATTAGGATGCCATTCGAATTTCATTCGTATCGCTATGTCCGATTAAGTATGATACAATAAGGTCATATGAAAAAGAAAATTGTTTTAATTACCGGTGGTGCCGGCTTTATCGGTTCACATTTATCCGAGCGTTTGTTAAAAGAGGATCTGACAGTAATTTGTATTGATAATTTTGCCACTTCACAGGTTCACAATATCAACACCTTACTTCAGAATCCTGATTTTCATTTCCTGCGTCTTGATATCAACAGTCCATTGAATTTGGAGAAAATGCAGGAGCTAGAGTCATTAAAGATTCCATATGAAGGAATTGCTGAAATATATCATTTGGCTTGTCCGACCTCGATCAAAAATTTTGATCAATTTAAAGTGCAGACTTTGCTTTCAAATTCCCTTGGTAATTATCATGTTCTTGAGCTGGCGGTAAAATATAAGTCAAAAGTTTTATTGGCTTCCAGTTCCGTTGTTTATGGTGAACGTGATCAGCAGGATCCGCATTTTGACGAAAGCCATCAAGGAATAATCGATCATCTTTCACCGCGAGCCTGTTACGATGAAGGTAAGCGTTTTTCAGAAAGCATGTTTGAAACTTATCGACAGGTCCATGGCATTGATGCTAAAGTGGCTCGTATCTTTCGAACCTATGGACCGCGAATGCCATTGTTTGATGGACATTTAATTCCGGACTTTGTCTTAAATGCCATGGAAGAGAAAGATTTGATTATTTATGGTGACGAAGAGTTCAGTACCTCGCTTTGTTACGTGACTGATATAGTCGACGGCTTGATTCGAATGATGAGTTCGGAACCGGGTCTTGGCCCGATTAATCTTGGCGATGAAAAAGATGTAAAAATTTCAGATGTGGCTAAACAGATTATCAGTATGGTTGGCTCGAACTCACAGTTGAAATACGAAGCTGAACTACCGTTTTTAACCGAGCTTGGTTTGCCACGAATTCACAAGGCCAAGGAATTGGGTTGGTTACCGCTGGTTCGTTTGGATGATGGTTTATCCAAAACTATCGAATATGTCAAAGCCAATAAGTTGTTGTTAACATCAATGTAAATGAAACCCAAGGTTGCCATAATTTATTTATCATACAACGCTCGTCCATATATCGACGACGTTGTTTTGTCATTGGAACAGCAGACTTATTCGTCTGATCGGTTAAAGTTGATTATTGTTGATAATCCCGGTCAAGATGATTCGTTGGATTATATTCAGAAACAGATTATGCCACGATCGGGAAAAGGTTTGCCTGAAATTGAACTGATAGCTAATCAAAAAAATACGGGTTTTGCTATTGGAAATAATCAAGGAATTAAATCAGCTTTGGATCAAGGGTACGATTATGTTTATTTGTTAAATAATGATGCCAAACTGGATCCGGAAGCGATTGAGCGGGCGGTTGAGGTAGCTGAAGCTGATTTGAAGATCGGCTCAGTTCAGTCTTTGATGTTGTTGTGGCAGAATCCGGAAGTAATCAATTCAACCGGCGGTATGGTACATTTTTTAGGGTTTGGGTTTGTGAGGGATAATGGGGCGGGGAGGTACAAGGCACAAGGTACAAGGGTCAAGGGTAACGAGATTGCATATGCTAGTGGTGCAGCTGTACTGTATCGAGCCGACCTGTTGCGAAAGATCGGGTTGTTAGATGAATTTTTATGGCTCTATCACGAAGACTTGGAACTTGGCTGGCGAATTCGTTTGGCTGGATATAAAAATGTACTGGCGGAAAAATCAATCGCCTATCATCACTATGAATTTTCACGTTCAATTGAAAAATGGTTTTGGATGGAACGAAATCGTTGGATAGTTCTTCTAACCCATCTTCGATGGGGTTCGATTATTTTGTTAGCACCGGCGCTACTGTTTACAGAATTAGCAATCTATATTGCTTCGATTCGATCAGGTTGGATTCGAGAGAAGTTTCTGAGCTGTGTTGATTTGTTGCGACCAGCCACGTTAAAGAACATCGTAGCCAAGCGCCGGGTCTCTCAAGAGTTTCGCAAAGTATCAGATCGAGAAATTGTTAGACTTTTTACAGCCAAGATTGAACACCAAGAAACTTCAGGACCGATTCTAAAGTACCTGATCAATCCAGCCATGAGTTTGGTTTGGTATGTGATTCGCTTTCTGATAAGATGGTGAAATTGCTAATCGTTAATCTTATGCGCGTAGCCCAAGTTACACCGGTTTATCCTCCTTACCACGGCGGAATTGGCGCTGTGGCTTTTGAATATGCGAATCAACTTGCTGATCGAGGGCATCAGGTTGATGTGTTGACGCCGCAGTATCGGTTGGATGGGATCGACAGGCGTAAGCCTGTCAATAAAGATGACAAGCTTCCCCCTTCGCTCTTC
>JBDRNK010000024.1:0-8349 GCA_043811105.1 Candidatus Uhrbacteria bacterium | reverse complement strand
AACGATAACGAACATAACTTCTGTGATGTTGGTACGGATGCAAATGGACAGATTCAGGTTTATAACTCACCGTGTCTTGATTCTCAGGGCGATGTTCCCGGAGCCTCTGGCATGTGCGTCTTCCAACCGCGGGTTTATATTAAGGATAACTGGGGGTATTGTACGGGGGTTTGTGAAGGCGAGCCGGGTGGGGATTGGTGTTATGATAATTCTGATGGGACGGGACTATATACATTTAATGAGTGTGAACTTGGCTGCCCAGCTGAAGATGCAAGTTGTGCAAAAGGAGATAACGCTGGTTCGCCAGAAATAACTGCAAATCCTTGGGTTTATTACGATGGCGTAATTATGGTCAGTCCGGATTAGAACGGAATTAACGGAAAATAAAAAAACCGCGGGGTGCATGCCCCGTGGTTTTGATTTTGATGGCCATGTCGTAGGGGTAATTCATGAATTACCCCTACGCCCATGTCATGAATTGCCTGGCATTCGGATTGACCGACGATGAAACTGTTTGTTCATATATCTCGTTAAAAAAAGGACTCCCGCACATCATGTGGGGGAGTCAGGAGGGGTGAGAACTGATCAGTCATTGATCAGCGGGGTTTGCTTGCGGTGGGCTAGCCTGCTAGCCGAAGCTTCAGCGAAGGCTAGTCGATGCGGCAGTACCAGGTTGCACTTGACTGCGTCTCGTGGTAGATCTCGGTCAGATCGTAGGAGATGTTGCCGTGCGATGTACCGTAGACATTTGTGATCTCGTCACCAGTCACGATGAGGCTTCCCGAAAGTCCGTAGACGATGAGGTAGTCCACACCGTCTTCGCTGTAGAAGTCGGTATAGGCCTGGAAGTCGGTCGCGATCGGATCGTGACCGTCCTTGGAGTCGCACTCGACATCGTACGCGTCGTAGGTGCCCTCGGGGGCCAATCCGCAGTCGGCGTAGAAGTCGAACTCGAGGTTGACCGTGGTTCCGTCGTCACCGTCGGTGATGTCGTACTCCTTGTCGAAGCACATCACGTTCCAGGCGTCGAAGGTCGCCTTGTGCAGGTCCGGGTACGGCGAAACGGCCTCGCAGTAGTCCGTGTCCGGGCAAGTCTTCAGCACCTCATCGTTTCTGAAAATGCGCAGATCACCGACGAACTGGTACGAATCATGCATGGGAGCAACTGATCTGATAGTGACCGAAAAGTCTTCATCTGCGGTATCGTCATCATCCCCAGTCGGACATCCGGTGAGAACGAGGACGGGCAAAGAGATGGTGAAAAAGAGCAGCTTGGTATCCATGGGTTTCCTCCAGAGCTACTTGCAAGTTTCGCACGTTTTCCGTCTTTTGTCAACCCCTTCCGTCGTACAGTAAGGGGTCACCCCAAGGCCAAACCGCCGCTATGTTAGGTTTTTTAGCGGCGGAGGGGGGTCAGGTCTTTAATCTTCACTTTTTCCGGATATCTCTTGCTATTTGACTTATACAGGACGAGCTTAATTTTAGATGATCAGCAATGCCACAAATTGAATAACCACATCGAAAACGAGCAAACTTAATTGCTCTATCTCGTTCTCTGTTATTACTAATTTTATCAAAAATATCTTCAAGAGCCGGTCGGTTAATGATTCTTTCTGAACGAGGAATTTCTTTTAAATCAACTGTATCTTCAGTGGTATTCCAGATATAATCATGAAACTGTGGTGAACCTAGAATTATACCCTCCCTTACTTCATTAAACGGGTTCTCAGCGCCAATACCTGCAAGAACAAACCCCCTGTATTCTGATTGTGCTTCATTTTTTTGCTTTGAGAAAAAACGTAAAATCCAATCTGTTGTCAAACACTTAGAATCTTGTTTTTGATAGGCTGTTGATCTATGACTACTCCATTTGTAGTCTTTTGGGTCCTTTACAATGTGGGCTCTAACCGGGTTCAAAACAATATACCGAGCTACTTCAAGAAGATATAACTCTTTTTCAATAACAAACGACTTAAAACGTCCTTGGAATAATCGGCCAACTATGCCGTGTTTTTTATTGTGAGCTTGTGTATAAATACCATTTAAATCACGCATGCCTGCTGAGAGGTTTCCGTCCGGTGTTTCGACAAGTAAATGATAGTGATTGTCCATGAGGCAATATGCGTGACAAATCCAATTATGTGTTTTGTTGACTGTGGCCAGTATATTTAAAAAAAGATCCCGGTCAGAATCCTCAAAAAAGATGACTTTCTTTCTATTGCCGCGCATGGTGACATGATAAAGCGCTCCAGGGTATTGGATACGAAGTGGCCTACTCATATACTCTATTTTACTAAACAAAAAGTGAAGAGTAAAGACCTGACCCTATTTCCTCGGCGCAACCGCGGGTGTACAAGACTATTGCTTGCATTTTTATACATTCTTATTTACATTATACAAATATGGGGAAAGTCATTGTCTTAGAAGGGTTGCCGGCCAGTGGAAAAACCACCCTAGCCAACCATTTCTGCGATCGCTTTGGTTTTATTAAGGTTAATGAATCGATAGGCCGTTTGTCCGGTATCCATCTAATTGGCAGCCAGACAGCCATTTTTGAGGATACAAAAATGAAATATGCCAAAGCCTCGTTGGCGGCCGGTAATTCAATCATTGATCGCGGCTACCCCTCTCTCTTGGCTTGGGATTACTGCACCGAACAATTGCACGCAACAAAAAACTTCCGCGAAAAAGAACAATGGATCACCTACAGCATTCAAAAAAATGAAATCTTTGAACCGGATGCCTATTTTTATCTAAAAATAGATCAGGCTACCAGCCTTCGACGCCGCTTCCGCAAAACCACGAAAAGTGATGTTTGGTCCGGTGTTGCCGGTATGGATCATTGCCAGTGCTTCTACAACCAATTTTTCTCCAATCTTAAAACCTCGGCTAAAATAATTGCCATTGACGCCACCGAGACACTACCACGAGTAATCGCCGCCGCAGAAAAGCATTATCATGATATCTAATGACAATAATAAAAAGATTCACCTTATTTATATCGCTGATGACGGCGTCGCCTCTTTTTATTGCGGTGTCGGGGCCATGACAAAAAATTTCATCTTTGCCTTTCCTGAAATAGCCGATCGACTAGCCAGCCAAGGAATCACCGCCAAGCTTTCGGTTATATCGATCAAACCCACACCAGGTGCCATCGGCAAGAATGACAAGCTACTGTCGGATGTGAAAAAAGTTTGCCAAGCTTCTGGAGGCCAAGTGGCTCTAATCACCTCTCAGCGCCAACCCAAAGATGATTATTTCAATTTCGAAGTTTGGGAAGAATACAATCGGCAAGCCAAGAAAACCGTAAAAAACATGCTGGCAACTGAGGACAGTTTAACCATAATTATAGCTGTTGACACTGTCTTTGCTCAAATTTATCTTTCTCATCCTAATCTGGTAAACGTATGGATTCCGCACAGCTTGACCCAGGTGCATGAACAGACTTACGTTAACGGCCAAGAAAGGGTATCATGGGAACAAAAAGCGGCTTTGAGAATTATTCAAGACGAGCAGTCTTATGTTGGCAGTATCTCGCCCCACGTCTCCACCATGCTCCAACGACTCTTCTCCTTCCCCCAGGCTAAACAACTATCATTTCACAACGGATTTTATTTCCCCCTTTTAAAGAAGTATGAAATTAACGCCACTGCCGCCAAAACCGCGGCAGCTGCCAGGGGAATCGACAGCCGGCATGACATTATCCTGTCTTTTGGCCGGTCCGACGAATACAAAGGTCTGGATCTTTCGCTCCAAGCCATGATTGAAGTCACCGAAAAATATCCGCTTCAGGGAGTACTAATTGCTTCCCGTTTCAGCGACGAAACGATTGTCAGAGAGACTCAGCGGCGTTTGGCTAAACTGGCTGTCGGCAAGGAGTCGAGGGTCAAACTTTTTTTAGGCTTTGAATATGATTTACCAAAGCAACTGCTGTGCCACCCCAAAACTAAATTTTTACTCCACTTGCCGACCAAAGATTTCTGTCCTTTGATTCCCCACGAAGCGGAATTAATCGGCCATGACGACTTATGCGTTATCAACAGCAATATTCCCTGCCTGAAAGGAAAAATCAAAGACATAACTGACGGATTCCTTTGTGCGGCTGCACCGTCGGCCGCTGCCGATAAGATTGAAACGATCATGTCTTTAAAACCCTCACAAAAGCAACGGGTGATTGAAAAAGCAAAACAACGGGCCGCAAGAGAGATGAATATCGTCGACAATTACCTTCGCGGGCTAACCACCATTATTAATAAACACTTATGACGTCTCTGGAAAAATCCGCCGGGGCAATCATTATCTGTACAACAACTACCCCGCCGCAAGTATTAACTATCGAATACACCAATGGAAAGTCTGGCTTTCCCAAAGGCCATATTTTGCCCGGCGAAACAGTTGAGCAAGCGGCACACAGAGAGATCAAAGAAGAAACCGGCTTGGAAGATTTAACTTTCATCAAGTGCCTTGGAACGATTCACCGCCAACCAAAAACAATCTCCGGCAAATCTTTAAGTAAGGATATCGTTATGTTTTTGTCTCTCGTTGATGTGTACCAACACCAAAAGGCTAAAGAAAAATGCAATTGGCAGCCAATCGACCGGATTGCCGATTCGTTAAATTATCGCGAAGACCGAGATTTTTTTAACAAGGTTATAGAATCAATCAAAAATTCTATTGAAACAACGGAGGAAGCTTGAGTTCTTTACCCAAGGTCGTCTTTGTAGGCGGAGTTCACGGCGCCGGCAAAACAACCATCTGCAACTTGCTGGCTAAAAAAAACGATTGGCCGGTCACTAAACAACGCCGTCTATTGATCCAAGCAGGATCACAAGACGGTTATACTTGGCCGGAGGTGGCCCAGCATCATGACCAATACATGCTTCCGACGGCAGTGTTGGCCGAGAAAGCATTAACCTCAAGCCAGACAGGGGTTCTGCTGGTTGACTGCCACTACGCTATCAGGTCGCTCAAGGCTCTCCGTCCCCACACCCCTGAAGGAAACTTCATTGCCGACCTGGATCAGCGATTTGTCGCTCATCTTGCCCGCAACCACTTGCTCTTTTTTATCTTGCTGGAAGTTGCTCCTCTTCTGGCAGTAAAAAGGTTCAAGTCGCGGCCGTCCCATTTCTTGGACCATGACAACACCCATCCAGGCATACTGGAGAAAAGCCAAGCTGAAGCTATTTTCCTAGCAAAGCTAGTTGACCATTTTAATATTTCGGACAAGCAGGTCTTACGCCTTTCAAATAACAGACAAATAAATATAGCTTTGGCTAAAATATCAAACTTGATCAACAATCTCTAACTAAGGCCTGTTTCGCGACAGACCTTTTTTATTTAGCAAATTTTGTCAAGCCCAGACTCCACAGATTTCTCTAAATTCAGCTTAAATCCAATGCTAAAGGTTGGTAGAAACTTCTTTACTCATCCACCCTTGAGATGTACTATTGTGTAGTATGGAAGTCAAAAATCTTGTACGGCAATATGTAGACTGTGTTTCTGCCAACGGGGACATCAATGACTATTTGCAAACGTTTTCGTCACTCTTTGAGCACTACTTTTCATTTTGGTCCGTAAAAAATCTTCCTTTTTCAGATAATATTGACGAGCTGATCGATGCGCAAAATCTCATTCTCAAACGTCTGCCATATATCGAGCAACAGATGAGAGCCCATTCTATCCTAGCGGAAGATCTGCGCATCGTACTTTTTGTTGGGCAAAATACAACAAATGGCCACGCCGCGTTTTTGGACGGAGATTGGTGGGTGTGGATTCCGGTGGAATCGTATATTTCAAATATACGAGTTGAAGCTTTTCTTACTCACGAAATAATCCATGGGATTCACTACGCGCTTCATCCGGATTGTTACTTTAATAATTCAGAACAGAAATATCTTCTATCACGTCAAATTCTCACTGAAGGATTGGCAACATATTGCACGTCTCAAGTGATGAACTTGAATCAACGACAGGTGTTATGGGCTGATTATATTTCTGACCAAGAGTACCAGTCCTGGCTTGATCAATATGAGAAAAACAAATCTGAAATATTTTCTTTTGTACAAAAAGAATGGGATCATCAGAATCGGGCCTTGTTTGAAGCCAACGATCCAAATGATATTCTTCAGTTTCGGGCGGGTTATTTAGCAGGGCTTGAGATTATAGAAAGTGTTGCCAAGCAAATCGGTTCCGTACGAGATCTGTTAGAAATTGATTATGGTATACTTGAAAAAATGGCATTAGAAGTAATCAAGGAGAAAAAATAAAAACGCGAGATGGCAGAGCTGCCTCGCGGGGAAGTGAAAGAAATTAGGGGTCAGGTCGAATTATGAACCCTATGGTATAATAGTTATCTATGGCAAGACCATTACGTGTTGAATATTCTGGAGCAGTTTATCACGTTATTTCTCGTGGTAATAAACATAATAATATATACTTTAATAACACTGACCGTCAAGACTTTTTAGGTCATGTTGATGATGCAGTAAAATTACATAATTTGATCTGCCATGCTTATTGTTTGATGGATAACCATTATCATTTGCTCATCGAAACACCCGATGCCAATCTTTCAAAAGCCATGAGGGACATCAACGGGAATTATACCCAATCATTTAATGCAGCGCACAAAACTGTAGGACATCTTTTTCAAGGACGATACAAAGCTTTTGTTATAGAAAAAGAGACCTACCTTTTAGAAGTAGCTCGCTACATAGTACTGAACCCGGTTCGAGCAAAAATTGTTGAGCATCCACGTCAATGGAAATGGAGCAGTTATCGGTCAACCGCAGAATCAAAAGAACCACCAAAATGGCTTCATACAGATTGGATAATTGGATTTTTTGGAAAAGAAAGAAAAAACGGACAAATTAACTACCGAAAATTTATCAAAGAAGGGATCAATAACATTGATCCGCACGATGATGTCAAGAATGGCTTTCTGTTAGGCAGCCCGCAATTTATTAGCTGGATTTGGGAAACACAGACGAATGGTTCAGAAGAGCAAAAAGAACACCCAAGGGAACAGCGTATCGTGGGCCGACCAGAACTTCGAGATTTGTTTAAGGATACACAGACAAAGCAGGAGAGAAACGAGGCTATTAAATTTGCCCGATACCGTTGTGGTTACCTGACAACAGAAATCGCGGAACATGTTGGACTTCACAGAGCAGTTGTGGGGAGGATCAGTAGGGAGGCGAAGAATACAAAAAGTTCATAATTCGACCTGACCCCTAACTTACTATGTTAGGTTTTTTAGGATTAACAAAGCTTGACGCATAAGCTTAATTGATGTTCACTGTAGAGGCCGACATATTTTGTATCATCAACTAAAATTTATGGAACTAGAAAAAATATTACCTCCGAGACTAAGTCGGGACAAAGCCATTGGGATTATTGCACCGGCTGATCCTGTAGTCGGTGTTTGTTCAGAAAAAACTATTCAGCGCGGTTATGCCTACCTGCAAGGTAAAGGATTCACAGTCGTTGAAGGGAAGTCGATTAAAGAAAAAGCCACTAGACACACCGCCGGATCAGTGGCTGATCGTCTGAATGATATTCATGAGTTTGTTCAGCGTGATGACGTTGGTTGTATTATGGCTTATTGGGGAGGATTTAATTGCAATCAACTGCTTGATCAATTGGATTTTGATTTAATTAAAAAACACCCCAAGATTTTTATCGGCTATTCTGATGTTGCGGCACTGACTTCTTCCATTACGACAAAAACCGGATTAGTAACCTTCTCAGGGCCGGGCTTCATTTCGTTCGCCAAACCTGATCCGTATAAATATACTTGGGAATATTTTGAAAAGATGTGTATTACTCCCTCTGAACGTTTACAAATCAAAGCTTCACCGAATTATTCTGACGATCTGTTTTTTCTCAGACCAGATGACGATCATCGAGTTATCAAAGACAATCAAGGGGTGGCTGTGTTTAATGGCGGTAGGGCAAGTGGTGAAATTGTGGCTGGGAATCTCCAGACCCTGCTCGTACTTACCGGAACACAGTATCAACCAGACGTCAGAGGCAAAATTTTATTCGTAGAAGAGGATGAAACAAGCACTCCGGCGCATTTTGATCGATTCCTGACTCAATGTAAACAGATGGGATGGTTTGATCAGATCGCTGGTTTGATCCTCGGTAGATTCGCTGAACAATCCGGCTTTTCAAAGACAGATTCACTAGAGGATCTCTTGAATCAGTATTTTTCCGGTGTCCGGTTTCCGGTAATGTATAACGCTGATTTTGGGCACACTGATCCCTTGATTACCATCCCAAATGGCGGGATTGCAGAAATAGATACCAAGGATAAAGCAATTGTTTTCCATCAAGCTGTAAAATAAA
>JBDRNK010000023.1:0-17163 GCA_043811105.1 Candidatus Uhrbacteria bacterium | reverse complement strand
CAACACCGTGGCCAACAAGCTGACGAACGATTCCATAGCCATGTGGTTTAATTGTTTTCTCTACAGCCTGACCAATATCAGAGATTGAACCTCCGACACGAACTACAGCCACAGCATCAAACAAAGATTGTTTGGTCGCTGCCATAAGGTCTAAGGCTTCCTTTGATACATTGCCAACCGGCACAGTTACAGCCATATCCGTGTATAAGCCCTTAAACTCACACCCAAGATCCAAACCAACAATGTCACCTTCTTGAAGTTCTATATCGCGATTAGCTGGACCGTGAACAACTTCATCGTTAATTGAAATACAGAGCGAGCTGGGAAAGGCACACTGATCGTGTGGGGTACAGAAATTCAAAAATGAGGGCTGACCACCCTTGGATCTAATCTCAGTTTCAGCAATCTTATCAAGCTCTTGAATCTTAATTCCTGGCCGTACTGCTTCGACAACTTTACCCAAAGCCTGTGATAAAATCTGACCACCTTGGCGCATTAATTCAATTTCCTTTTCAGTTTTCTGTAAACTCATAACTTTTTAATAATACTTTCTTTTACTTCTTTAATACCTGGTCGACCATCAACCTCAACTAATATTCCCATTGTCCGATATCTTTCAATTAAATCTTCAGTATCACTATGATAAATTTTCAAACGCTCACGAATAGCTTTTGTTTGATCGTCATCTCGATGTTTAAGCTCTCCACCACACTCACACTTCCCTTCAACCTCAGGGGGATTAAACTTAAGATGATAAACTTTACCACACTCAAAGCAAGTTCGTCGAGCTGACAAACGGTCAACCGCAGTCTCATCATCAAGATTGATCAAGACAGCGTGTGTTGGTTGTTCAAACTCAAGCAATTGCTCGAGCTGATGCATTCGACGTGGAAAGCCGTCTAGTATCCAACCTTGAGATGAATAGTTTTCTTGCATCCACTGACGAATTAACTTATCTGTTATCTCATCCGGAACCAACTTTCCCTCATCAATGTATTTGTCAATCTCTTTACCAAGATCAGATCCTTTTTTCACTTCTTGCCGAAGCAAGCGACCCATAGCAATTGTTGGGATATTTAGGTGTTCAGACAACAATTCTGCCTGCGTACCCTTCCCAGACCCTTGCGGGCCAATCATTAAAATCTTATACATATGAAAACAGTATAGCAAAAGGGTTGAAAAGTAGAAAGTAGAAGGTAGAAAGAATCTAAAAACAGGGCATTACACCCTGCACTTATAACTTGAAACTTGCAACTTGAAACTTGAAACTTCTAATAATCGTACTCCCGCATAGCCACCTGCCCTTCAATCTGCTTGATAATATCAATGATAACCGATACCACGATCAAAATCGAAGTTCCACCAATAACCATAGTGGTTGTTCCCGTGGCCTGCTGAACGATTAATGGTAATACAGCGATCAGAGCCAAGAAGGTTGCTCCGGCAAACAGGATGCGATTTGAAACCCAACCAAGATAATCAGCAGTCGGTACACCTGGTCGGATACCTGGTACAAAGCCACCTTGCTTTTGCAAATTCTCAGCAATTCGATCTGGATGGAAAACAACTGCCGTATAGAAATATGTAAATCCAAATACTAAAACAAAATATGAAATTCCGTAGAAGAGCTGATTTTGAAAAATCTGATTAATTATCACGGCTGCCTGCTGTAAAAACTCGCTGTTCGCAGCCATAAAAAACTGAGCAACCATTGTTGGAAACAGTACGATCGAAATAGCAAAAATGATTGGGATAACTCCGGCCATGTTTACCCGAAGCGGCAGATATGAGGCTGAACCTCCAAGCGAACCACTACCGCGAACTCGACGAGCATATTGCACTGGAATGTTTCGTTGTCCCTCATTCATCACAACCACAGCAACGATGGTAAAGATAGTAATCGCAGCAAACAAAATCATTATAAACAGTTGGGACATATCAAAAGTAACAAAGGTTCGTTGGAAAAAGCTTGGTAAACCAGCCAGGATACCAGCGAAAATCATAATTGAAAGACCGTTTCCAATTTTACGTTCAGAAATCAATTCACCCAACCACATTAAGAAAACTGTTCCGGCAGTCATAACGATCAAAGCATTTACCAAATCAAGACCAGCGATGTCAAAACCAAGTGCCCCGCCCTGTTGCTTCAACAAAGCAATCAAACCATATCCTTGTAAAAAGGCTAATGGCACGGTTGCGTATCGTGTCCATTGAGTTATTTTTTGCCGAGTGGCTTCTTCTTTTTGCATTTCTTCAAGTTTAGGTACGATCATGGCTAGAAGCTGGAAAATAATCGAAGCCGTAATGTATGGTGCCACACCTAACGCAACCACGGAAAAATTATCCATGGTTCCACCGGCAAATATATTCAACAGTCCAAAAAACTGATTAGTATCAAACAGGCTTGATAAAGCTGAAGCATCTACACCAGGAACAGGAATATGAGCAGCTAAACGAAAAATCACGAGCATCATGAGTACAAAAAAGATACTCAGTCGCAGCTCGCGAATTTTCCAGATTTTTTTGAAAGTTAACATAGTTTAGGCGACGTTACCGCCGGCTTTTTCTATTTTGGTTTTTGCGGTTGCAGAAACCTTACAGCCTTTGATGGTGACTTTGATGTCAATTTGACCATTTCCCAAAATCTTTACTCCATTTCTTACTGTACTAATTAAACCTTTTTCTTTCAAGTTTTTAACTGAAATTTCAGCTCCATCAGAAAACTTCTTTGCCAGCATTCCAATGTTAATCACCTCAGCCTTTGGTTGTAAGCTGGTAAATCCACGTTTCTTCGGGATGTTTAACATTACTGTGCGCAAACCCTTCTTCTTTAATCCTGATTTTCCACCAGAGCGCGATCGTTGACCTTTGCTTCCACGTCCTGAATACTTTCCTTTTCCAGAACCCCAACCACGACCAATTCGCTTACGCTTTTTGGTTGCACCTTTTGCTGGTTTTAAATTTTGTAGTGTTAATTCAGCCATATGCTATTTTGCATCAGTTTTTTGTTCTTGCTTATTTTCTTGTTTTTTTGTTTTCTTATTTTCTTTCTCTGTTTTCTGCTTATCAGTAGCCGCTCCTTCTGGTACACGTAATTCCCGAAGTGCTTCCATAGTTGCTTTAGCGATATTTATCTTATTGCTTGATCCCAAAATCTTACTAACCGCATTTTGTACTCCAGCAAGCTCAAGCAATACTCGAACAGCACCTCCGGCTTTTAATCCGGTTCCTCTTGGTGCCGGTTTCAGTAGGATCTTGGCAGCACCATATTTCATGTTAATCGCATGAGGGATTGTACCATCAATAAACGGAATTTCCACAATATTCTTCTTGGCTTGACGAAAGGCTTTATCAACAGCAATAGCAACGTCAGCGCCTTTTGCTAGACCAAGTCCAACCCGACCCTTTTGATCACCAATAACCAAACAGGCTCGAAAACGCAATCGTTTTCCACCGGCAGTAACACGAGTAACTCGAGATAAATCCAAAATCTTTTGTTCAAATTCTTTTGGTTCTCGTTTCATTCGGCGCCCTTTTCCGCGTGGCTTACCCCTTCCTTTTCCATCTGATTTATTAATTGTCTTCTTTTCTTCAGCCATAATTAAAATTCAATTCCTACTTCACGAACAGCCTCGGCTAAAGCCTTAACCCGCCCGTGATATTTGTAACTACGTCGATCAAAAACGATCTTTTTTATTCCAGCTTCTTGTGCTGTCTGAGCTAACTTTTGTCCAACAACTGCAGCAATCTCAAGCGGTTTCTTCCCTTTTCGATCAGTATCAGTTAATTTCTGATCAGAAAAACTAGCCAGGGTTTTACCGATCTGATCATCGATAATTTGGGCTGAGATGTGATGCAAAGAACGAAAGACTGCCAATCGAGGTCGCTCAGCTGTACCTGAAATTTTAGCCCGAGTTCGAATCTGGCGACGTTTAGCTAGTGATCGTTTTTTCAAAATTTTCTTAGACATACTTGATTATTCACCTGACTTAGCTGCTTTACCGGCCTTTCGGCGAACAACTTCATCTGAATATTTAATACCCTTACCTTTATATGGTTCAGGCTTCCGAATTTTTCGCATCTCTGCAGCCACTTTCCCAACCATCTGTTTATTTATACCACAGATTGTCACCGTATTCTTTTCCACAGTAATTTCGATTCCTTCAGGTACATTATATTCAACCGGATGCGAATAACCAACTTCAAAAACCACATTTTTTCCTTTCATGTTCACTTTATAACCAACACCGACAACCTCTAATGATTTTTTAAATCCCTCGGTTACCCCTTGTACTATATTTGCCAATAATGCTCTTGTTGTTCCCCACATAGCCACTGATTCCTTGTCGTCCAAATCAGTTGGTTTTACTTCAAGAACTTTCCGACCGTCTACTTCAGCAAAATCAACCGTAACTTTAGAATGCAAATCCAATTCAAGAGTTCCTTTTGGACCCTTAACGGTTGCGTTCTGATCAACAAGTTTGACTTCGACTCCATCAGGAACAACAATAGGTTTTTTTCCAATACGTGACATATTTAGTAAATCTCGCAAATTACTTCTCCACCCAAATGTCGTTTTCGGGCATCTTTATTAGTCATTAAACCAT
Organism: Candidatus Uhrbacteria bacterium; assembly: GCA_043811105.1. GTDB lineage: Bacteria > Patescibacteriota > Patescibacteriia > UBA9934 > CAZDDW01 > CAZDDW01. Next base: position 12,556 of record JBDRNK010000023.1, on the reverse strand, counting down.
TTGGTGTAGAAACAATGGCAATTCCCATATCTGAAAGCACTCGTGGTAATTCTGTGTATTTATTATAAACTCGACGACCGGGCGTACTAATCCGAGTAATTTTAGAAAACGCTGGTTTATTGTGTGTATACTTTAATTCGATTTTTAACTCGGCAAAACGGCTTTGGTCAAGTTTTTCCACTTTTCCAACATAACCTTCACGTTCTAAAATTTTTGCAATAGTGAATTTCATTTTTGAAAAAGGCAAAACCACTTCCGGCTTTTTTACAGCCGAACCATTTCGGATTCGAGTTAACATGTCTGAAATTGGATCTGTAATCATATTACCAACTTGATTTTTTCACTCCAGGAATCTGGCCTTGATTAGCTAATTCTCTAAAGCAAATACGGCAAAGCTTAAAATCACGCATATATCCCCGCTGACGACCGCAACGCCAACAACGGTTAACGTGACGTGTCGAAAACTTCGGTTTTTTATTCGATTTTGCAATCTGGTTTTCTGTTGCCATACTTATTGCTTTTTAAAGGGAAAACCTAATTTTTTAAATAATAACATTCCTTGATCATAATTTGTTGCTGAAGTAGTAATATTTACTTCAAGCCCATGAATGGTTTCGATTTCATCCGGTCGAATTTCAGGAAAAGCCACGTGTTCTTTAAAACCATAAGAAAAATTTCCATTCTGATCAATTGCTTTTGGGCCTATACCACGAAAGTCGCTAATTCGCGGAAAAGTTACATTAACCAATTTATCGATAAAATCCCACATCCGCTTTCCACGCAAAGTAACTTTCATGCCAACAATCATACCTTCGCGAATTTTAAATCCAGCAACAGAAATTCGAGCTTTATTAGCTACTGGCTTTTGACCGGAAATTCGCTTAAGTGTGTCTTCAACAATTTCCTGGTACTTTGCATCTTTAATTCCTGAGCCAAGCCCAACATTCAAGGTTACCTTTTCAATCTTAGGTACAGCATTAATATTTTTAATTCCAAACTCTTCCTGCAAAGCCGGAATCACTTCTTTCTTATATTGTTCTTGTAACGTAGACATAATTATTCAACATCTTGAACTTGACCTTTTGTTCGAACTACTCGGACCTTTTTCTTTTGACCGTCTTTTTCCAAAATCTTATAACCGACTCGTCCGGAAAGACTGGTTTTCGGATTTATCAACTGAACATTTGAAGAGTCAATCGGTGCCGGAAACTGTATTTTCTGACCAGCTTGTCCTTGTCGTTGACTACGCAAATGTTTTGTTGCTAAATTCATTCCCTCAATAACTATCTTACCTAATTTTGGAAAAACCTGAAGAACCTTACCTTCTTTTCCTTTGTCTTTTCCAACCATAATCCGTACTTTGTCGCCTGTTTTAATCTTCATATATTTACAAAACCTCTGGGGCAAGAGAAATTATTTTAGTATAACCTTGATCTCGAAGTTCACGAGCTACCGGTCCAAAAATACGTGTTGCTTTTGGTTCCTTGGTTTTCTTGTCAATAATCACTGCGGCATTTTCATCAAAACGAATGTATGAACCATCTTTACGACGTGTTTCTTTTTTTGAACGCACTAAAACCGCATGAACAATATCACTCTTTTTTACAGCTGAATGAGGTACGGCTTCTTTTACAGTTGCGGTAACCACTTCACCAAGCCGGGCATAACGCTTTTTGTATCCGCCAAGAACTCGAATAACTTTAAGCTTTTTTGCTCCACTATTATCAGCTACGTTGATTTTTGATTCTACCTGAACCATATTACTTAATAGTTTTCTTTACTAAACGCCAGTTCTTGCCTTTTGCCAGAGGCCGACATTCTTCAAAGATAATTAAATCACCTTCAACCAATTCGTTCTTTGGATCATCAACCTTATATTTTCTGGATCGGACGTAACGTTTGTGATATTTAGGATGAATAACAGTACGGTCAACTCGAACTAACGCCGTTTTTTCCATTTTAGTACTTAAAACTGTACCGGTAAAACGTCGTCGATTCTTTACTGTGGTTTTTTCAGGCTGAGCCTGCCCCGGTTGGACCGGATTCTGTTCTTCTGACATATTTATTTCGTTTCTTCCCAGGCAGAGCCTGGTCCGGCTTCGCCGGGTTTACTCTTTTGATCAAGTTGATGCAAAGCTGTTTTTAACTTAGCAATCTTTTGACGAGCCAATTTCACCAAATGCATTTGCTTTAATTGGTTCGAAGCTATCTGATTTCTTAAATCTCGTAATTTGGTTCTAGCTTCAACCAACATCTTCTCAAGATCGCTTTTTGTTTTTCCCTCAAATTCTTTAATCTGCATATTAGTGTCGGGTTACGATCTTACATTTTACCGGTAACTTATGTGCTGCCAAACGCAAAGCCTCTTCAGCAACTTCGTCAGGGATTCCATCAATTTCGAACATTACCGTACCTGGGCGAACTGGAACAATATAATGATCAACCGCTCCTTTTCCTTTACCCATTGGCTGTTCTCCACCTTTAGCAGTAATCGGATGATCAGGAAAAATTCGAATCCAGATTGAACCACCACGTTTAACGTGACGCGTCATGGCTCGACGTGCTGCCTCAATCTGGCGTGAAGTTATCCAAGACTCAGTAACCGCTTTCAAACCTAGTTTACCAAAAGCCACCCGAGTTTTGCTACTAGCAACTCGTTTCCCGTTTGCACTACCTTTGTGCCATTTGCGGTGTTTTTGTTTCTTAGGCATTAACATAATTACTTTTCTTCAGGTTTTTCAAAAACTTCTCCACGATTAATCCAAATTTTTATTCCAATCACTCCGTAAGTTGTCCAGGCTCGTATTCTGGCAAAATCTATATCTGCACGCAAATTGTGCAAAGGAATACAACCCTGAGACAAAGTTTCAGTTCGAGCAATATCAGCACCGTTCAATCTTCCGGCAACTGCCACTTTGACTCCTTTAGCATTAGCTTTCATTACTCGCTCAATTGCTTGCTTCATCGCTCGACGAAACGGCAGACGCTTCTCAATATCATCGCGAATTTGCTGACCAACGATATGAGCGGATAGTGACGGCTTGGAGATCTCTTGAACATTCAAATTTATATTTATCCTTTTACCACGAAAATGTTGCAAGACTAATTTCTTTTTCAATTCTTCAATTCCAGCTCCTGAACGTCCGATGATAAAACCAGGCTTGGCGCTATGGATGGTCACAGTCACACTTTGAGGTGAGCGTTCAATAATCACTCGATCGACTGCGGCATCTTTCAGCTTCTTCACCAGAAAAGTTCTAATCTTATGGTCTTCTTCCAGCAGTCCGGCGAAATTCTTTTTTGAAAACCAATTCGAATCCCAACCACGAATAGTGGAAATGCGGAATACTCTAGGATGTACTTTCTGTGCCATAATTATTTTTTTGCTTTGCTAACTGGTTTTTTTTCTTTCTTAATTTCTTTCTTTTCTGCCGGTTTTTCCTTTTCATCAAGGGCAACAATAATGTGCGTCGTTCGTTTTCTAATCGGAGCCGCACGACCACGCGCTCTGGCTTTCCAACGATACAAGGTTGGGCCACCATCAGCAGTAATCGTTTTAATAAACAGATTCTCAGATTTCATTTTGAAATTATGTTCAGCATTGGCTATAGCAGAATCAATTAACTTTAGTACGGGTTTTGCTGCCGCTTTATTCATAAACTGAAGCTGATGACGGGCCTGATTTACTCCCAAACCTCGGACAACATCAATCACCAACCGCACTTTTCGCGGCGACATTCGGATATATCTTGCTTTAGCTAATACTTCCATATTTATTTTTGACCTTTGGCCATTTTTCCTCCATGACTTACAAATTTTCTAGTCAGTGCAAATTCACCAAGTTTGTGACCAACCATATTTTCTACGATACGTACCGGAATATGCGTTCGACCGTTGTGTACAGCAATAGTAAAGCCAACCATTTCAGGAGTAATGGATGAAGCTCGAGCCCAGGTTTTAATAACTGTATTATCACCCTGTCTTAAGGCTTGAACCTTTTTCAATAGTTTGGCGTCCACATAAGGACCTTTTTTTGAACTTCTAGACATATTATCGCTTTCGCTTCTTTCGACGTTCTAAAATTAACTTATCTGATGATTTTTTACGGCGGGTCTTTACACCAAGAGCCGGTTTTCCAGTCGGAGTCTTTGGATGCTTCAAACCGATTGAAACATTACCTTCTCCACCACCATGAGGGTGATCAACCGGGTTCATAGCTTTACCACGAACAGTTGGTTTAATTCCTCGATGTCGCATCCTACCAGCTTTTCCCCAACGAATCAAGCGACGATCAGGATTTGAGGTTTGACCAATTGTGGCCATACAAGAACATGGAACCATACGAACCTCACCTGAAGGCAACTTCAAGGTTGCTTTCTTTCCTTCAACCGCCATAATATAAGCCATTGTCCCTGCACCACGAACCATCTGTCCACCCTTTCCTGGTTCTATTTCCACATTATAAACACCAATTCCTACGGGAATATTTTCAATTTCAAACCGATTTCCTACTTTTACCTCACCTTTTTTCTTTGAACTGATTATCTGATCACCGACCTTAAGACCAACTGGGGCAACAATATAACGTTTTTCTCCATCATGATAATGCAATAAAGCGATTCGAGCCCCTCGACCAGGATCATATTCAATTGAGGCGACATTGGCCGGAACATCAAATTTATTACACTTATAGTCAATTTGACGGATATGCCGTTTTGCTCCTCCCCCACGATGGCGAACGGTAATCTTACCCTGAGCATTTCGCCCAGCATTCTGTTTTCGTTTTTTCAAAAGCGACTTGTTTGGCTTTTTGCTGGTAACATCAGAACAAGCGTCAACACTGGAAATGCGACGTCCTGGAGTGGTTGGTTTGTACTTAATTATAGCCATATTCTTTATACCCCTTCGTAAACATCAATTCGTGTTCCCTTTGGTAAGGTAATGATTGCTTTTTTCCAAGCACTTCTTTTTCCACTTCGTCGACCAAAACGAACTGCTTTTCCATAATAATTCTGAATATTCACCTTAGTCGGAGTAATACCATACATTGCTTTAATGGTATTCTTAATTTCTATTTGTCCAACCTTTCGATCAACAACAAAGACATATTGATTTGCATGAGCTAAGACAGCTGACTTTTCTGTAATGTATGGTTTGATAATTATTCGATCATACTTCTCTGGAATATTTTTTGCCTTAGAAGTGGTCTTCTCTTTCTTTTTTTCTTGCTTTGTTATTTTCTTGTCTTCTTTCTGATCATCCTTAATCTGAGCAACTTGCTTTGGAGCGGTTGCGTTTTCAGTCTTATCTTTATTCTTTTTAAAAATGTTTTTTAAAGCCATATCTATTTCTGATCAGTATAGGTTTTATTTATCTGTTCTATCGTCTCTTTGGCTAATAAAATATATTCATGATCTAAAACGGCAACAACATTCAAACTTACAGCACCGATCATGTCCACTTTCGGAACATTATTTACTGCTCGTTGAATTTCTTTATCTGTCGGACCGGTAATTACCAAAGTCTTTTTCCCAGATACAGGCAATTTGCTGTATAAATCAACAAAGGCCTTGGTTTTCAGTTCCGGTAATTTCAATGATTCAACAACTATAAAACGATCGTTGGCAACTTTGTCTGACAAAGACATGGCCAAGGCTTTTTGTTTGACTTTGCGATTTACTTTTTTTGAAAAATTTCGATCTTTTGTTGGTCCAAAAGTAACGCCTCCACCTTTCCATAACGGTGAACGGGATGACCCTGCTCGAGCACGACCGGTTCCTTTTTGACGCCAAGGCTTGCGACCGCCACCACTAACTTCACCACGGCCTTTAGCATGGGCGATTGGGTCACGCATTCCGGCTTGCAAAGCAATCACCACCTGATGAATCACGGCAGGGTTTGCCACAACCTCAAACAACTCTGGTTTCAATTCAACTTCACCAGTGGCTTTACCTTCCTGATTGTAGACTTTTACTTTTGCCATATTTAATTACCCCAAATATTATTTCCAGCACGTTCACGAATCAATAACAAAGTGTTACGAGCACCAGGAACCGCACCTTTAATTGCAATAATCTGTTTTTTTGGATCAACCGCTGCAATCTCCAAATTCTTCACTGTTACTTGATCACCACCCATGCGACCACCCATGCGTTTGCCTTTAAGCACACGCTGTGGAGCTTGAGAACCGATTGAACCGGGCATACGCAATTGATCTTTGTGTCCGTGTGAAGCTGGGCTTCCTTTAAATCCATGTCGCTTAACTACACCCTGAAAACCCTTTCCTTTTGAAACACCAACCACATCAACTTTATCGCCTTCAGAAAAATCTGTTGCCTCAATCTTATCACCAATTTTCAACTCGGTTTGACCGACTCGAAATTCACGCTTGGTGGTTACTGGCTGTAGTTTCAACTTTTTAGCTTCTTCTACCTGTGGCTTATTTACATTCTTATCAGAACCAAAACCAATCTGGACAGCACTGTATCCATCTTTTTCAACAGTCCGCAAACCAGTTACTTGACACGACCCTGTCTGAATTAAGGTTACCGGAATTACTGTTCCGTCTTCCTTAAAAATCTGGGACATTTCAATTTTCTTTCCAAGAATAAATTTCATAACACGAGATATATAGTTGGATACGAACTACGAAAATCTACGAAAGTACGAAATCGATAAACCACGGCAGTGCTAAAAGTAATGATGGTGATTGTCGATAGATCTTCTTAGAAAACTTTCGTATTTTCGTACGCTTTCGTAGTTCGTATCCTAATCCAACTTTCACAAAACAGAAAAGTCAGAGATAGTTACACAAAAAATTATGTAACTGTCTCTGACCCCATGCGAGATATGGGTTGTATTTATTATTTGAAATTCTGACCCCTTCCCAACCTTCAGAATCATTAAGGAGGTTTTCGCCTGACTCGCCCATAAGCTTGCGATCTTTCTCCTTAGTTCCTTGATTGGTGACCCCACTAACAATGGGGAAAATTACATTTTAATTTCGACATCAACTCCAGCCGGCAAGTTAAGACTCATTAATGAATCAATGGTCTTTTCAGATGGATTGACAATGTCGATCAAACGCTTGTGTACTCGCATTTCATATTGATCGCGAGCGGTCTTATGAACAAAAGTTGATTTGTTCACTGTATACTTGCGCTTTTCCGTAGGCAGTGGCACTGGACCTAAGACTTTTGCCCCGGTTCGCTCAGCCGTCTTCATGATCGTCTGAGTGGCCTGATCAATAATTTTATGATCATAAGCACGAATCTTAATCCGAATGCGCTGCTTTGTTTCTTCAATTTTTTCTGTAATTGCCATGTATTTAGCAAAAGAACGATTTAAAACCTGAAGGAGGGCGATTTAAATCGCCCTCCAGGTTTATATTAATTTATAATTTTAATTACCACTCCAGCTCCAACAGTTCGTCCACCTTCGCGAATAGCAAAGCGTTGTTTTTCTTCCAAAGCAATTGGCTGAATCAATTTGACATTAACATTAACTTCATCCCCAGGCATAACCATTTCTACTCCTTCCGGCAAAGTAACCTCACCGGTAACATCAGTGGTTCGAAGATAAAACTGAGGCTTGTAGCCTTTAAAGAATGGCTTGTGTCGTCCGCCTTCTTCTTTGGTTAAAGCATAAACCTGAGCTTCAAATTCAGTGTGTGGATTTACTGTTCCTGGTTTTCCGAGAACCTGTCCACGCTCTACTTCATCTTTCTTTGTACCTCGTAGCAAAATTCCAGCATTATCACCGGCCTGACCACGATCAAGAGTTTTGTTAAACATCTCAACTCCAGTAACAGTGCTCTTGGTTGTGTCTTTAATACCAACAATTTCCACTTCCTCACCAACATTAATTACACCGCGCTCAATACGACCGGTAACCACGGTTCCTCGTCCTTCAATTGAGAAAACGTCTTCAATCGGCATTAAGAAAGGCTTGTCAGTATCACGTTCAGGTGCTGGAACATACTCATCAAGAGCTTTCATCAGTTCAGCAATACACTTATTAGCTTCTTCATCTGTTGGATTTTCAAGTGACTTTAAGGCTGAACCACGAATAATTGGAGTTTCATCTCCTGGAAATTCATATTTCTTCAATAGATCTCTAATCTCTTCCTCAACCAAATCAACTAATTCAGGATCATCAACTTGATCAATCTTATTCATAAAAACAACAATGGCTGGCACACCAACCTGGCGAGCCAACAAGATGTGTTCTCTGGTCTGAGGCATTGGACCATCAGCAGCAGAAACAACAAGAATAGCACCATCCATCTGAGCGGCACCGGTAATCATGTTTTTTACGTAGTCAGCGTGTCCTGGACAGTCAACGTGAGCATAGTGTCGTGCTTCTGTTTCGTACTCAACGTGAGCTGTAGCAATGGTAATTCCTCGTTCGCGCTCTTCAGGTGCTTTATCAATTTGGTCAAAAGCTTTGGCCTTGCCAAGACCTTTAGAAGCGGCGTATTGGGTTATAGCCGCAGTTAGTGTGGTTTTACCGTGGTCAACGTGACCTATGGTACCCACGTTTACGTGCGGTTTTGATCGATCAAATGTTTCGGCCATAAATTTGGCTAAAGATAGTAATTAATTCTAAGTTTTACCTAAGTGGTAATTGCGGCGAGTAATATACCAGAATATGAAAAATAATGCAAGTCTTTTATCCTCTAATTATTCAACTGGTTCAAGATAAAACTGCTCCTCTTCATTATCCGAAGCTGAATCAGTTGATTCTTCACTTAAATTAGCAGGGTCTTGAAGAACTTCAGTTAGTCGATCTTCTGGGCTTAAATCACTTTTTGGTTCAAACTCCACCAATTCCGGTTCGTCATCAAATAAAAACTCCTCGTCAATGTCATCCGGATCAAAATCATCAAAAAATAGACCATCATCTATCCCATCAATAATACCAGCCTCAGCTAAAATAAGCTCATATTCATCAAGATCCATGACCACGTAAGCATCATCGCCATTTGAGTCAGTGACCACCATTTTGTCGCCAGTACGACGAACTAAGTCTAAGATACGTTGAAAATTGTTCATAGTTGTTTTTTTAAGTGTCCTTATCTTAGCTTATCTTAAGTTTATGTCAAGTCTTCTCGTATTAAAAAAACCACTGTTTATGCACAGTGGTACGTATTGATCATTCGACAGCCTGAGAAACAAGGTTGCTTTGGTGGTATCGAAGCCAAGCCATGTACCAACCCTCGGAAGATTCTTGACTAGGTTGAGCATATTCCAGGGTTGTTGCCTGATTTATCTTTATTATGCTCTGATTAATCATTTCCGAAGCTTCAGGCATTTCGTACTTCACAGCAAACATGGCCAGCCAGAAACAACGCAATGCGCGATACTCTGTTTCTGATAAATCATTTACAGCCGACCACTGCCGTCTGATCTCAGAAACCATTTGTTCAGAAGACAAACCCTCTTGCTCAAGCCGCTTGATCGGTGTGGTGTAAATGACCATATTCATAGCATTGATCATTTGCTCAGCAGGTTGCGAGCGCAACAGGCTCAAATAGGCGTCATCTGATCCTTTACAAAGCTCTGGTTCAACCTGAGTTGGTTGTGCAATGATCTGGCCTAGTGCTGAATCATCATCAGGGTAGTCATTGTCTTCGTCGGCCCAGTCCCAATCCTCAGAACCATCTCCCAAGGTGTTGTGACCGGGAAAGTACAAACAAGGACCACAAGCAATGATCAATAGACCGCTGAGCAATAACCAGGTCAGCGGACGAGTCCTTCTACCACCACGGAAAGGTCCGTTTGTCATCTCTGTTCCCTTTGACCGGGTTTATAAAGTACATTCGGTTAAACAATTTATCATGACTCAGCAAAGTAATCAAGTCAATCAAAAGACGACCTAATCGGCCGTCTTGGATTCAATTTATTTCTATTTACCTCTTAGTCCCGGCTCGTTTGGCAATGATTTCTTCAGATACATTTCGCGGTACATCTTCGTAATGATCAAATTCCATGCTGTAACTGGCACGACCCTGAGTCAATGATCGTAGTTCAGTGGCATAGCCGAACATTTCAGCCAAAGGCACAAAAGATTGAACAATTTTCATTTGACCACGATCACTCATCTCTTGAATTTGAGCTCGCTTTGAATTTAAGTCTCCAACAACTGTTCCCATAAAATCTTCTGGAGTAACCACTTCAACTTTCATGACCGGCTCTTGCAAAGTAATTCCAGCTTGCTTGGCTGCAGTTTGAAAAGCCATTGACCCAGCAATTTTAAAGGCAGCTTCAGATGAATCGACTTCATGGAAAGAACCATCATACACTGTACATTTGATATCAAGCACAGGATATCCGGCCAAAACACCACGCCCCATGGCTTCTTGCACACCCTTATTAATCGGTTGAATATATTCTTTAGGAATCGCACCACCTTTAATTTCATCATTAAATTCATATCCACCGCCCGGTTCCAATGGTTCAATACGCAACCAACAATGACCATATTGACCACGACCACCAGATTGTCGTACAAACTTACCTTCAGCCTCAGCCAATTTCTTAATTGATTCTTTATAAGCAACCTGTGGAGCACCAACATTTGCTTCAACCTTAAACTCACGTTTCATTCGATCAACAATAATATCTAGGTGTAATTCGCCCATTCCGGAAATAATTGTCTGTAAAGTTTCTTCGTCTGAACGAACCTTAAAGGTTGGGTCTTCCTCAGCCAACTTACTCAAGGCAACACCCATCTTTTCTTGGTCAGCTTTGGTTTTAGGTTCAATAGCCACAGAGATAACCGGTTCTGGAAAAGTAATATTTTCAAGAATTACCGGACTATCCGGATCACACAATGTTTGCCCAGTAGTGGTTCCTTTTAAACCAACAACAGCAGCTATATCACCAGCATAAATTTTTTCGATCTCTTCTCGGTGATTAGCATGCATTCGCAACAAACGTCCAATTCGTTCTTTTTTACCGGTTGATGCATTCAAAGCGTATGAACCTGACTCAAGCACACCAGAGTACACTCGAACGAAACAAAGCTTACCAACAAATGGATCAGTGGCAATCTTAAAGGCCAAAGCTGCAAATGGTTCTTCGTCTGAGGCATGGCGCTCAATACTCTTTTCTAAATCTTCCGGATCCTGCCCAACTACAGCCGGCACTTCGAGTGGGCTTGGTAAATAATCTACAATCGCATCAAGAAACGGTTGAACCCCTTTATTTTTCAAAGCTGTACCACAAAACACTGGAATAATCTCAAGCTTAAGAACAGCGTGTCGCAAGATTCGTTTTATGTCTTCTAAAGGAACTTCTTCGCCAGCCAAATATTTTTCCATGGCAGATTCATCATTTTCAACAATTGCTTCCATCAGCTTACCTCGCCATTCCTCAGCCAAGGCTTTCATGTCTTCTGGAATATCAACAATGTCCATTTCTTTTCCAAGGTCATCCTTGTAAATCGTGGCCTTCATGGTTAATAAATCAACTATGCCGGTAAAATTTTCTTCAGTTCCAATTGGCAACTGTAGAGGGTAGGCTTTTTTAGTTAAACGATCATGAATTGATTTCAGATCAAAAAAGAAATCAGCACCGGTTCGATCTAATTTGTTGATAAAACAGATTCGTGGAACATTATACTTGTCAGCCTGATGCCACACTGTTTCTGACTGTGGCTCAACGCCAGCTACACCGTCAAAAATAACAGCTCCGCCATCAAGCACACGCAAAGACCGTTCAACTTCAACGGTAAAATCAACGTGACCCGGAGTGTCAATGATATTAATTCGATGATCTTTCCAAAAACAGGTTGTAGCTGCTGAAGTAATCGTGATCCCTCGCTCTTGTTCCTGCTCCATCCAGTCCATTTCCGCTTGACCCTCGTGTACTTCACCAATCTTGTGTTTTTTCCCAGTATAAAACAAAACTCGCTCGGTAACCGTTGTCTTACCAGCATCGATATGAGCAATGATCCCGATATTTCGAGTTTTTTCTAAAGAATATTCTCGTGGCATATTTAAGAAATTAAGAAACTAAGAAAATAAGAAAATATACACAACGCTTATTTTTTTAGTTTATTATTTTATTATTTTCTTATCTCGCGAAGTGGGCGAAGGCTCGGTTAGCTTCAGCCATTCTCTGCACATCATTTTTCTTCTTAATTGCATCGCCTTCGTTATTGGCTGCGGCTATTAACTCTTCAGCCAACCATTCGGAAATCGGACGACCCTTTTTCGAACGAACCGCAGCTAGAATCCAGCGAAAAGACAAGGCCATTCGTCGCTCACCACGAACCGGTACCGGAATCTGATAATTGGCTCCGCCAATACGACGTGAACGCACTTCAAGAGCTGGTCCAACATTTTTTATGGCTGACTCAAAAATCTCAATCGGATCTTCTTTGGTTTTCTCAGCAATAATGTCAAAACAACTATAAACCACCCGCTGAGCTGTGGTCTTTTTTCCATCCAACATTACGTAATTAATAAATTTAGCAACGGTAACGTTGCTATACTTGGGGTCGGGTGTAATAACCCGTTTGATTGCTTGTTTCCCACGCATAGATTCGTGTT
>JBDRNK010000022.1:0-36925 GCA_043811105.1 Candidatus Uhrbacteria bacterium | reverse complement strand
GGTGATCAACATCCAAAGCGTGCAGTCATTTGTACAGGAACGGCGTGAATATCAAACCTATTACTCGTTGAAGAAAAAGATTTTCTCTGATGAGTTGGCTGAATGGCTTTGGCAGATCAACTTTGACTGGTATCGTTCCGGGGTAATTCTCACCGGACAGGTGGCGGTCTTGGCGGCAGCAGTTTATCAGGTTTCTTTGGGAACGATATCAATCGGTTCTCTTGTTCTGTTCTTGATCCTCTCTAACAAAGTCTATGGTTCAATTCATCGACTCTCTCGCTTGTACGAAAAAATCGCTGATGCCAGTGAAAGTGTAATCCGGATGATTGACATCCTGAATGAACCGGTTGAAATCGCTTCTCGACCCGCAGCCAAAAAGCTACACAGTCTTCAGGGCTGTATCGGGTTCGATAACGTTCACTTCTGCTACCCAAACACTAGCAATGGTTTGCATGGGGTTAATCTAGAAATTCAATCTGGTGAAACTATCGGTGTTTGCGGTCCATCTGGTGGTGGTAAGAGCACCTTAGCTCGCCTGATTCCGCGCTTCTACGACGTTTGTTCAGGTCAGGTGCAGATTGACGGGCAAGATGTTCGAAACCTCGATCTTGAGTCATTCCGACGACACCTGGCCATTGTGCCCCAGGAGGTCGAGACCTTCGACGCTACCGTGGCTGAGAATATTGCCTATGGTTGTCCAAAAGCAACTGAGGGTGAAATTCGTCGCGCCGCAGCTATTGCTAACGTGGATGAATTTGTTGATCAGTTGGAGGATGGGTATGAGACCCTTGTTGGTGAGCGCGGTCTAAAACTTTCCGGTGGACAGCGCCAGCGCGTTGGTATCGCCCGCGCGATTCTGTGCGACCCTGCCGTGCTCATCTTTGACGAAGCCACATCCCATCTGGATCCGTTGTCTGAACAACTGATCCACGAGTCGATCACCAAGCTCCAGGGCAGCCGCACCATGATCCTGATCGCCCACCGCCTGAGCACGATTCAAAATGCCGACCGCATTATCGTCTTGGACAAGGGGCAGATTGTTGAAGAGGGAACCCACAAGCAACTCTTCGATCATCACGGCCTGTACTACGACCTAGCCAGCGCCCAGAACGGACACTAAAACCCTGTCGTTTCCACGGCAGGGTTTTTATTTTGACACCTTGTGCCTGTTTCGCTATACTGGTCTCTCCATAAATATCACACAAATGGAGAGGAAAAAATACGCCGGTCATCGAAGTCAAAGGCATCCCGGATGGAACACCTGGACTAGTATGGTTACTCGAGTACGTCCGCACGGCAGTGGCCAGTGTGTCCGAACTAAAAGTTACCAAAGAGCAGGTGACTGTCTTCCTGGATCGTGACCATGTTCAACAGGGGCTCGGTAAAGAGCTCTGCGTCTACATCATCGGTCTGTATCGGCGACCGGAACGCACGCCAGAGGTACTCAACCGCTTGGCCCTGGTCATCGCCAACTCACTCGAGGTCTTTGCCCGGAGACACCTGCCTCAGTGCACCTGTGTCGAGATCCCCAAGCCGATCCTGGTCAACGAAGACGACCCGGGTGGAATTATCCATCGTATCGAAGAATGATCAACTCAAACACCCACCAACTAGGCGGGTGATTTTATTTCTTGACAAACCACACATTTTACAACAAGATCCTGATATCACCTTTCAGGGGGTGGTCGATTCAAGGCTCAGGTGAGCCTGGATCGTACACCACGGTATCTTTCAGGAGATGCTGCTTCAGATGGTTCTAGGAGTAGAACAGTGCCTGAAGACACAGACTTTTTACAAGAGCAAAACCACGAAACTCAAATTGCTGAACTGCGAACACAGCTAACCGGACACAAGATCTTTGCCCGCCGTCGAGGCGAGTCAGGAAAACTTGCTGGTTTGCTGCGTTACATCATGGACAACACCAAGACACCAAGCGAAGCCAAACGGCTTTGGCAAGACCTTGTCGGAGATGGTTCCGTCCTTCTGATGTTAATGGCCCAACTAGACAGAGAGGGGCACACTGAAGCACGGAAGCAGATGCTTTCTGCTTTGACTAGTTCCAACTTCGTCTTCACTGGCGAAGAAGTGCCTTTGTCAGAAACCACAGCCATAACCGTGATCATGCCAGATCCTGTGCGTACCCTGATGCCGCTTCGCTGGATCATGCGGATAGACAGTGTAGACAACTTCTTTCGCCACATCGAGCACTGTGAAGATTCTGAGCAGCACTATCGTCCGGAAGAATGGCTCAACAAAGAGACCCTGGAACTGATCAGGGCTTTCCATTCGATTTTGGGCAGATTCAACAAGCACTACAACGGACCTGGCAGCATAAATGCCGACGGCGTTCTCATGTCTAGTCATGCCATGGATGTACTTAGTAGATTCAATCTACATGAGGGAACAGCACTGGTTGTTGATCCAAACAGACAGTACTCCAAGGGGGTCTGTTACGTTCCGGGCAACTTCCTGGAGTCATTTGATCCCGGATACAGAAACAGGGTCACAGCCGGACACTTGGCCTTCCTTGTGTGTGGCGAGCAAAAGGATGTAATCAGCAGATTTGAACGCAAACACCAGAGTTTGATCGCCACTTGGCAACTAAGAATACCAACCTCAGTTTGGTTGCCGGCCAAACAAAGGTTTGACAATGGAACCGAGCGCTTTCGTGCATCTCACATTGAAATCTTTGCTGAGTCAGAACACAAACTTCATCTTCGACAAAACCCCAGCTTCACCAGCAAAGGCGTGTCAAATAGGGTTGGTGTGCGCTGGGTCACCACCCATGATCGTAATAGCATCTACCCAGGGTGCCTAAATAAAAACGAACCTTTCCGCTGCTTGCTCTGCAGCTGAACCTAAACACCCGCCTACACAGCGGGTGATTTTATTTTTTATATGTTGTATCGATCCGGCGCTCAAGAGCCAATATCTTTATACTGTCTTTAGTTCGGTGAAACAATATTCGTAGATCGCCCTTGCGGACTCGATATATATCATCTCTATTCTTCAACTTCTTGACATCAAGCCCGGTGACCTGTCCTAATTTCACTTTCAACAAAGCAGACTTAACCATCTTTTTTTCCTTTGTCGACAACTTGCACAAAGCCTTGGCAATCTTATCCATAAACTAAAGACGTTGTAAAAGCTCATCAATATCAATCCCGCCTTTTTTGATCTTTGTAAAATCAATCACATCTTCCCAGACCCCGTCATCTTCTACAGGAGTTATTTTAAACAGGGGAATAGAGCGACGCATAACCACAAAAGAATCGCCGGCTTTTACACGCTTGGTGTAAGTATCCACATTCTCGCGCAAATCTTTTAAACCAATCATTTTTTCCATATTGTTTTGAGCTTAGATTAAGATTAACTAAAGTTTAACTTAAGTTAATCTTTTTGTCAAACTCAAACACCCGCCTGAACAAGCGGGTGCTTTTTTATTTGGACTTGTGGGCCCTACTTTTTTTTCTTGATCATTCGTTTCTTGGCTTTTCGTTTAGCGTGTTCTTGTAAATCAACATGAACATCAAACTCATCAACGATCTCAGCACCGATTATTTCTTCAATCACATCCTCAATCGAAACCAAGCCAACAACACTGTTATATTCATCAATAATAACAAACAAATGATTTCTGGTTTTTTTAAATTGATTAAACAGATCATCAAGACGTTCTCCGGAATCAACAAAAATAACGTTCTTACGAGCCACAGTACCGGCGACTTTGTTCTTCAGGTCAATGGCAATCAGGTCTTTGGTATAAAGCATCCCAACCACATTGTCCATACGTTCCTTGTAAACTGGAATTCTGGAATGACCTGAAGCCATGATTTTTACCAAAGTCTTATTGTTTAGTTTCTGGTCTTCCTTCAAAGCCACCATTTCCACACGCGGAGTCATAATATCCTGTGCGGTTTTATCAGAATATGATAATCCACCTTTGATTATCCGTTCCTCATCAGCGTCAATATCACTTTCAGAAAGACCCTCGTGCTTTTCAATCATCTTGACCAACTCGCCTTTAGAATAAACTGTGTCTAACTCATCACCAAGAGCCTTGTCCAAAACCCAAGCCATTGGCCAACAGATTGGAAAAAGAATAAAAACAAAGAATCGAACCACCCAATATAACTTTGATCCAAGCACTAGGGCATAACGAGAAAACGCAGCTTGAGGAATAATCTCGCCAAAAACAACAATTAAACCAGTAGCTATAAAACCGGCAACTACACCAGAAGCGATTGATCCTAAAAAGATAGCCAAAACTGAGTTAACAGCCACATTGCCGATCAGAAGTGTACAAAGAAGCTGATTTCCGTTCTTGCGCACGCTATAGACCTTCTTGGCCTGTTTATCACCAAGCTCGGCCTTACGCTCCAGGTCGTCTTTGTTCAAACTAA
The DNA here is from genome assembly GCA_043811105.1 of Candidatus Uhrbacteria bacterium. Taxonomy (GTDB): domain Bacteria; phylum Patescibacteriota; class Patescibacteriia; order UBA9934; family CAZDDW01; genus CAZDDW01. Next base: position 32,522 of record JBDRNK010000022.1, on the reverse strand, counting down.
AGAAACCTAAAGTCAGACCCGAAAACAAGGCAGAACACAAAACCAGTACAACAACAATAAGATATGTCATATTTTAATTTGATACTTATTAAAAATATCTGGTAACTAAATAAATTGTAATTAAAAATAAAATCCAAACAACTCCAACAATATCAAGTACTTTCATGCGCTGGCGATATTCTTCCCAAGAACCCCAAGCACCGAACTTCCAAGCCAAACGGCGGCCGAACAAAGTACAGATAATCAAAGCGACAATACCAACAACCGGGATTAAAGAAGTAATAAACCATAAATACTGTCGAGCACCAAGCGTCCAGCCTTGAGTAAAAAACAAAGCCCCGAGCGATGGGCCGCGAAGAAAGCGTGCGCGTGCTTTTTCACTTGGTTCGATAATAATATTAAAACCACAATGCTTACATTTCTCCTGCAGTTCACAAACCATTTGTTTACAGTCAGGACATGATTGTTTTTCTTGATTATACATATCACCAATCATTTTGAGTCACTCTTTTCCGACCGGCTTTCTTTGTCTTTCGTACTTCATCCAACCTTTTTTCTTTGGCCATTGTCCCGGATCTTTTTCTGGTTGGCTTTCTTTGTTTCTTTGGCTTTAAGACCTGGTTAACCAACTCATTCAAACGAAAAACTGCCAATTCCTTATTTTGTTCAAGCGAGCGCTGATCAGAGGCCTGAATAATTAATTCACGATCAACCTGCTCAACTCCTTTAGTTTTTAAACGCGAAGCCAAGGCTTGCTCAATCAAACTAGTCTGCTGTTCAGATAAACCAAACTGGCGGTACTTCCAACGCAACTCAGCAACATTGCTGGTTTTATTAACTGCTTGTCCGCCTGGCCCTCCACCTTTTATCTCTTTAATAGTAACCGTAGGGTGACTACGTGTTACCTCTATGGGATATTGTTCTGTTTCGCCCCGGGCATCTGGTGGTATATATTTATCTATCATATTTGTATATTATAGCAGAAATTAAAAAAGCAGGGGTATTTACCCCTGCTTATAACTTATTTTTTACCTTATAAATTCCAACGGATTTCTGGTTTGACCGTTAATACGCACCTCAAAGTGTAAGTGGGTTCCGGTAGATCGACCGGTTGTTCCGGTTTTTCCTAAATACTGACCGCCACTAACATATTGTCCAACAGAAACACCAATTGAACTAAAGTGTCCATATCGAGTTTCAACACCATTTCCGTGATCAATGGTAACTAATAAACCATATCCACCCAACCAACCAGCGTAAGTTACTATTCCATCTTTCGCTGCGTAGTTGTTTGTAGAATATGTTCCATCAACATCTAAACCATTGTGTCGCCAACCATAATACTGAGTAATTACCCTCATGTCCGTTGGCCAATACCAACCGCCACCGGAATAGCTTCCAACTGAACTCGAACTGGTAGAAGTATACGAACTACCACTAGAAACAGGTGTTGGAACCACGGTGCGTTTACGGCCTTCTGGCACCATAATGTCCTCGCCAACAACCAAATCATCAGCATCAGCCAAACGATTAAAACTAATTATTTTTTCTTCTTCAGCTTCATATTTTTTAGCAATACTGGAAACCGTGTCTCCAGAAACAACTGTGTGTAAAACTCCGCTAGTCGGAGGAACTTTTAATTCATCACCAGGGCGGATATAACTCCAGTATGAAAGGTCGTTGGCCCAAAGCAGGGACGAAGAACTTACACCAAAACTCTCAGCAATTCCACTTACCGTATCACCGGACTGAACAACGTAAGTTTCAACTTCTTGACGCGGAGCAACACTAGCATCAATCTCGGTCATAGTTGGGGCAACCAAAGCACCTCCTCCCAAGGTCATAGTAACCAGTGAGCCGGTATTCTCTGAAAAAACAACCCTTGCTTCATTAACAATCAACCCTTCGCCAAGATAACTGGACGGTTCCGGCATACGTATCTCCTCAGCCACAACCTCTTCCATGACAGCTAAATCTTCGGTGGCAACTAAAGCATACAAAGTGCTTCGCTCACCAAAATTTTCAGCCCTAACCTCACTACCACTAAAGTTTACAACACTAACTACAGCGGCAATAGTAACTACTGCGAAATGAATGGTATAACGATTTGAAAAAAGAAAAACCAAACGGTTCTTGGCTGGCATAAAAGCTTTTCCTAATTGGTGCTTGATCCAAAAACCTAATCGATATAATTGTATAAAAACCACCTTAAACAAAAATCGCCCAAGCATGCGTACTGGCCATAAAGCCATACTAATTGCCGGTCGGGTTTTTTGTTTTATCACAACCATCCCGCGAAGAATTACGAGAAGGAAGCGAACACTTAATTGTTTGATAGTTATACTAATATGAACCTCGCTCTTTCTTATAGGCTGGAGCGACAACGGTCTTCCAGAATCTAACGTCATCTTTTTTCAAGCCGACAACCAATAAGATTTGTTCCAAGAGGATATCAAACTAACCGCATTTTGTCAACCTTCTTTCCTTAAAAAATGGCTAGATTGAGTCAAAAAGTGTTTGATGAAAAGGTCTGAATGTGGTGCGGTGAATCGGACAGGGTCCGTGTTGACGAATAGCCTCTAAATGACAACCGGTACCATATCCTTTATGACGGTCAAAACCATATTCCGGATATTGTTGACTAAACTCAACCATCATTTTATCACGAGTTACTTTGGCAATGATAGAGGCAGCGGCAATTGATTTAACTGTCCGATCGCCTTTAATTATTCGTTTTTGAGGCAAATGTATCTCAGGCAACATCCAGCCATCAACCAACACAAAGTCAGCCTGACCAACCTGATCAATAGCTCGACGCATAGCCAAAAAGGTTGCCGGACGAATTCCAAATTGTGTTATTTCTTCAACCGTGGCTCGAGCCACTCCCACAGCCTCAGCCTTACACATTATTAAACCAAATAATTCGTCTCGAACCTGAGGACTTAACAACTTTGAATCTTTAATCTTTGCCAACCCTGAATTAAGCGGAAATATTACTGCTGCAGCCACAACCGGCCCGGCCAAGGCTCCACACCCAGCCTCATCAACACCAACAATGGCTGTATACCCGGCCTCGAGTAACGCTCGTTCTTCTTTAAAAGTTGGGGATTTGAAGATTGACATATGATCCGATTCCTAATATCATATTAACCGCTTGTACATAATAACGCAAAGATAATCTGTTAACTAAAAACTAATAACTAATAACTAACATATGAGCATAACTATCTATGCTATTTTAGCCGGCATTTTGGCCATTCTATATGGGGCCGTACTAACACGCTGGATCTTGCGCCAACCGGCTGGTGAAGGAAAAATGAAAGGAATTGCCTTGGCTATCCAAGAGGGGGCTAATGCTTACATGGCACGTCAATACACCGTGATTGGTTGGATCGGGGTGGTTGTTTTTTTGCTACTTGGTTTTGCTTTGGGTTGGACCATTGCTTTGGGTTTTCTGGTTGGAGCTGTTTTTTCTGGAATTGCCGGAGCGATTGGTATGTCTGTTTCCGTTCGAGCCAACGTCCGAACAACTGAAGCTGCAAAGAAAGGCATGATTGAAGCACTGGCGGTAGCCGTACGAGGCGGGGCGGTAACTGGATTCTTTGTTGTTGGTCTTGGTTTGCTGGCTGTGGCTGGATTCTTTGCTCTGACTCACAACGTTGACGCTTTGATCGGTCTTGGTTTTGGTGGTTCGTTAATCAGTGTGTTTGCTCGACTTGGTGGTGGTATCTTTACTAAAGCCGCTGATGTTGGAGCTGACCTGGTTGGAAAGGTTGAAGCTGGTATTCCTGAAGACGATCCTCGCAACCCAGCCGTGATTGCTGATAATGTTGGTGATAATGTTGGTGACTGTGCTGGAATGGCTGCTGATCTATTTGAAACTTATGCTGTGACCATGGTGGCAACAATGTTCTTGGGGGCCCTAACTTATGGAGATGTAACCGCTGTGCTAGAATTTCCTTTAGCCATTGGATCTTGGGCTATTATTGCTTCAATCATCGGTGTTTTCTTTATTAAGTTGGGACCAAAGAAAAATATCATGGGCGCACTCTATAAAGGGCTGGTTGTTTCAGGTGTACTTTCAGCGATTGGTTTCTACTTTATCTCAAATAAAATGATGACCGGGATCGTTGATCTAAACCCAATGAGTCTTTTTTACAGCTCGTTGGTTGGCTTGATCGTAACCGCTGCTTTGATTGTTTTAACTGAATACTATACAGGCACTCAATACAAACCAGTTCAAAAAATTGCTGAAGCCAGTCAAAGTGGACACGGTACAAATGTAATTGCTGGATTGGCATTATCAATGCGTTCAACAGCATTGCCGGTACTTGTTATTGCTGTTGGTATCTTAGCTGCTTTCTTCTTTGCCGGACTATATGGTGTAGCCGTTGCCGCTGTAGCCATGCTTTCGTTAACCGGAGTAATCGTGGCCATTGATGCTTTCGGACCGATCACTGACAATGCTGGCGGAATTGCTGAAATGGCTCACTTGCCATCTGAGGTGCGCGATATTACTGATCCGCTTGATGCTGTAGGTAACACCACCAAAGCCGTAACTAAGGCCTACGCCATCGGATCTGCCGGGCTGGCCGCCTTAGTCTTATTTGGTGCCTACACTGAGGAATTAACCAGGCTAGGACACAACTATGCCTTTGAACTCTCAAACCCAAAAATCATTGCCGGATTGTTTATCGGTGGTATTTTGCCATATCTCTTTGCTTCTTTTGCCATGGAAGCGGTTGGTAAAACAGCTGGAAAAGTGGTTGAGGAAGTTCGCCGCCAATTCCGTGAGATTAAAGGAATTATGGAAGGCGAGGCCAAACCTGAATATGGAAAAGCGGTTGATATTGTTACTCGCTCTGCCATTAACCAAATGATTGTTCCAGCATTGATTCCGGTTGTTGCTCCAATTCTGGTTGGTTGGCTACTTGGTCCTGAGGCCCTTGGTGGTCTATTGATCGGTTCAATTGTAACCGGGTTGTTCCTGGCTATTTCAATGACCACAGGAGGTGGGGCTTGGGATAACGCAAAGAAGTATATTGAATTGGGTAATTTTGGTGGAAAGAAGTCTGCGGCTCATGACGCAGCTGTTACCGGAGATACTGTTGGTGACCCGTACAAGGACACAGCCGGCCCAGCCATTAACCCAATGATTAAGATTCTGAATATTGTTGCCCTGCTGATCGTGGCCTTGATTGTGTAGACCTGATTCGGAAAACAAGCAGGGTCGCAAGACCCTGCTTTTAGGTTGACAAACAGCATTTGATTAGCTAAACTCGACCAGTAACTTATGTTTTAAAAAACACTATGTCAGAATCAATTATTGAAAATTTGCCTAAAAATGAAGTTAAAATCACAATTACCGTGTCAGTTGATGAGTTGCGACCATTGTTGGAAAAATCTGCCCAAGACCTGTCTGAGGAAACTTCAATCCAGGGCTTCCGAACCGGTAAAGCACCGTACGATGTTATAAAAAACAAGGTGGGTGAAATGAAAATTTACGAAGCGGCCTTAGATTCAATTGTTCGCAAAACCTATATTGAGGCTGTAACCACTCACGAGCTTGAAATCGCTGGTGAGCCGGCAATCAAGGTTGAAAAAATGGCCCCGGAAAATGATTTGATTTACACCGTTGTAGTGTCTTTAATGCCAAAGATTGAAAAGCTTGCTGAATGGAAAGAAATGAAAGTCGATGCTCAGCCAACAGAAGTGTCAGACAAAGATGTTGAACTGTCTTTGAAGGGTTTGGCTAAAATGCAAACCAAAGAAACTCGAAAAACCAAGGAACGCTCCGCTGAAAAAGAGGACAAAGTTGTTATTGACATGAACATTAAAAAAGATGGTGTACCGATTGAGGGTGGTCAAGCAATTAACAATGCGGTTTTTCTTTCTGAAGACCATTACATCCCAGGGTTTTGTGACCAGTTAATGGGATTAAAAGAAGGTGATAAGAAAAACTTTATTCTTAAATTTCCAAACACTCACTATCAAAAACATCTGGCTGATCAGGACGTTGAGTTTGATATTGTTGTTAAGGAAATATATCGGTTGGAAGAGGCTGAACTTAATGACCAATTTGCAACTGTATTAGGAATGAAAGATTTAGCAACTTTAAAAGATGCACTTCGTCAAAACATGATTCATGAAGTGGAACACAAAGAAAAATTACGCCAAGAAAGAACCATGTTGGACATGATCGCCAGCAAAACTAACTTTGGAGAAATTTCTGATTCATTAATCAATGAGGAAATAAACAAAATGATTCATGAACTTGAACATTCTGTAGAAAATCAGGGCGGTGTTTTTGATGACTATTTGAAATCAATAAATAAAACTCTTGGTGATTTAAAATTGGACTTTACTCCGGAAGCACTGCTTCGAATAAAGGTTGCTTTAGTTATTAGAGAGATAGCTCAGGCCGAAAAAATAAATGTTGAGGAAAGCGAGGTTGACCAAGAATTAGACAGCTTGGCTGAAAAGTATCAAGACACGGAAGCAAAAAAGAATATCTACTCTCCAGCAAATCGAGAATACATTTCAATCATGATAAAGAACCGAAAAGTCATCGACCTACTACGACAAACCATGATAAAATAAAATCATGTTATTCGGTGCCCACGTATCTATTGCGGGCGGAGTGTTTAATGCCCCGGCAAATGCGGCTGAGCTTGGCTGTGAGGTTTTTCAGATTTTTACCCGTTCACCACAAGGCGGGGTGGCCCCAAAATTGACCAAAGAGATTTTGACTAAGTTTAGTCAAAAGATGAAAGAATATAATATGGCTCGTGTTTATATACACGCGCCATATTATTTAAATCTGGCTTCAGCAAAATCAACTATCCGCTCTTCAACAGCTCGGGTTGTTCGTGAGGATTTGGAGCGTGCTAGTCTGCTTGGAGCCAAGGCTTTGATGTTTCATATCGGAAGCGCAAAAGATGTTACTCAAGAGCAGGCCGAAAACTATGTAGTCAAAGGGTTAGATAAAATCATGGATGGGTATAAAGGAACAACTCAGCTTTTGATTGAAAACTCAGCTGGTGCCGGTATGGTCATGGGAGACAGCTTTGAAGAAATTGGTCGCTTTCTAAAAGAAACAAAACAAGGAAATCAGATTGGTGTCTGTTTGGACACCCAACACTCATTTGCTTCTGGATATGACCTGCGTAGCAAAAACGCTGTAGATGTAGTTATAAAACAATTTGACAAATTCATCGGACTTAAACATTTGTCTCTGTTGCATGTTAATGATTCAATGACTGAACTTGGTTCACATAAGGATCGACATGAACACCTTGGTTTTGGAAAAATCGGATCAAAAGGTTTTAAAGCGTTGGTTCAACACCCACAACTACAAAATATTGATATGGTCTTGGAAACACCTCACAATGACAACGGGGTGGCCAAGGATATTAAACAACTAAAGAAGTGGCGAATATGATTTTAACCGTTCATGTTCAACCAAATGCACAAGAAAATAAAGTTGTTGCTTGGATTGATAATAATAATTTAAAAATAAAAATAGCCGCCCCGGCCAAAGAAGGGAAAGCTAATAAAATGTTAATTAACTTCTTGGCTAAACAATTGGGAATTGCTAAATCATTGATTCAGATCAATTGGGGACTAACTGGGCAAGTTAAACAGATTAACATTGACTTGCCTGAAGAATGTATCTATAAGAAACTAAAAAAATAAGAAAGTAAAAAAGTAAGTACAGCACTTATTTTTTTATTTTCTTAATTTCTTAGTTTTTTGTGTTCTTATTCCTCCTTGTCTGGCACTTCATCATTTCCTCCACATGACCAAGGATTACATCGTATCACCCTCCATAAGGCCATTGGCACGCCTTTAAGGATACCAAAACGCTCAATTGCTTGATAAGCATATTCTGAACAACTTGGTCTAAATCGACAAAATCCCTGTGGAAATAAAAAGTGTGGTAATCCATGATCAAGTGATAGTGTTTTTTGATAGATCCTTATTGCTGCCAATACACCAAACTTTGCTAAAACTTGCAACATATTACATTAATTGAGCTTTCTTAAGCAAAAAAAGGACATCTTTTTCAAGTGTTTTATGTTCTTGAACCATGGCTTCTTTTTTTACAATTAAAACCAGGTCATGTCCTGGCTTTAATTTTGCTAAGTTTAGGCGTAAAATCTCACGAATCTGTCGGCGTAAATGATTTCGAATCACGGCCTTTTTAGACACTTTGGTACCAACAACCACAGCGGCACGAACAACATTAAGACTGTTTTTTTTCCACTTTGCACCAACGTATGTACCATAAGTTCCCTTTGTTTTATTGCTAAACAAAGCCCTAAAATCCTTATCTTGTTTTAGTCTGTTCTCTTGGGGAAGCATTATTTTTTCCCTTTTAAGGTAACTGTCAAACGCTTTCGTCCTTTCAAACGGCGCTCACTTAAGACCTTTTTTCCACTAGTAGAAGACATTCTTTCTCTAAAACCATGTTTCTTCACACTGCGGCGTTTTTTTGGTTGGTATGTTCTTTTTGGCATATTTTCAGTAATTTTCTACAGATGTATTATACATTAAAAATTGCAAATCGTATTATACACAACTAATCCCCAAAAAATCAACCTAAAACCCCACTATCCACCCACTTGCCCACATGTGGATATATAGTATATATTAATAAGGACATAAAAAAATAACTCAAACAAAAATTATGAACACTGAAGAACTCTGGCAAGCCACCCTTGGTGAGCTTGAACTGCAGATAAGCAAGGCAAATTTTACTACTTGGTTTAAAAATACTTTTATCATATCTTTTGAGGGTAGTAAAATATATGTCGGTGTTCCTAATACTTTTACCAAAGCTTGGCTTGAAAAAAAATATCATAAAGATATTACTTCCGCTTTACAAAATCTTTCATCAAATAACATCCGAGAAGTGACTTATCAGGTTGAAACCAGACAATCAGCGCCTCAGCCTGTACCAACTGATGAGGATGTTGTGGCTATTGAAACTTACATGACCAATAGTCAAACAACAACAGAAAGAAACAGTGAAGATGTTTCTTTAAATCCAAAATATACGTTTAGCTCATTTGTTGTTGGTAAACAAAATGAATTGGCCCATGCAGCAGCACAAGCAGTATCAACACAGCCGGGTGATGTTTATAATCCTTTATTTATCTATGGTGGTGTGGGTTTGGGAAAAACACATTTATTACAAGCAATTGGACATGGGCGAATCAGACAAAAACCCGAAACCAGGGTTTTGTATGTAACCTGTGAAAAATTTACCAATGACTTTATCCATGCCGTTCGTACCGGACGTGCTAAAGAATTTAAAGACCTTTATCGGAATGTTGATGTTTTGTTGGTTGATGATATCCAATTTCTAACTGGTAAAGAAGGTACACAGGAAGAGTTCTTCCATACTTTTAACGCTCTACACCAAGAAAATAAACAAATTGTTCTTTCTTCTGACCGACCCCCAAAAGCTATTCCAGCTCTAGAAAATCGCTTGCTCTCACGTTTTGAATGGGGAATGATGGCAGATATTGGCAGTCCTGACTTTGAAACCAGAATAGCTATTCTTGATTCAAAGTGTCGAGATAAAAATTACTTGTTGGAAAGAGAAATTCTTCACCATATTGCCACCGTGGTGCAATCAAATATCCGTGAGCTTGAGGGTGCTTTAAATAAAATTATTGCTTTTCATCAGTTTAAAAACATTAATCCAACCGTTGATTCAGTTAGGCCGATGTTGGCCAGCTTTCAACCAAGCAGAAATAGAAAGAATGTTACACCAAAACACCTTATTCAAACTGTGGCCACTTACTTTGATATTACTATTGATGAAATTTTAAGCAAAAGTAGAGAAAAAAGACTGGCTTTTCCTCGCCAAATAATAATGTATATTATGCGTGAGGAAATGAAAAGTTCTTATCCTTCAATCGGGCAAGAACTTGGTGGACGCGATCATACGACAGCCATGCATGCTTACGACAAAATTTCCAACATTCTTAACGAAGATGAGAAGCTACAACATGATTTAGAATTAATCAAACAAAGATTATACACAGCTTAGGTGAATAGAATGTAAATAGGGTGTTGTTAACTGTGTTAGTTTCAGAGGATAGCCCTGTGGTTGAGTGGTGGGTGAAGTGTTCAAACCAAATCTCTAAAGATACTGAAATAATTCATTCACAGGTTTTCCAAACTTCAAGAAACAACTGGTCAACAACTAATGATGAGAAATAATACGTTAACTTAGTTACTCTTTCTGACTTATCAACCCTATCCACAGCCTTACTATTACTACTATAAAATATATAAATTAAATTAACTATGAAATTGTCGTGTACGAAAGATAACTTACATCAAGGTCTGGCTATAACCAGTAATCTTGCTGGTAAGAATGTAAATTTACCGATCTTGAGTAATATTCTCATGAAAACAGAAGGGGGTGGTTTAAAACTTACAACAACAAACCTGGAAACAGCTACTACATGTTTGGTTCGCGGTAAAATCGTACAAGAAGGTGAATTTACGGTACCTTCAAAATTGTTTTTTGATTATGTTGGTTTATTACCAAATGAAAATGTTAGTTTAGAAATTGAAGGCGATACTTTACTAGTTGAGTGTGGTGGTAATAAAACAAAAATAAAAGGGATGTCCGCTTCCGAGTTTCCATTAGTACCCCCGGTGTTAGGGGAGAGAACCTATCAATTACCAGCTGAGGCGTTTAGAATGGCTCTGAGCCGTGTATTATTCGCTGTTGCCAGCAATGAGTCGCGTCCAGAGCTTGCAGGGGTATCTATGCGTTTTCATAATCCTAATGCAGGAAAAGGAAAATTAACATTGGCATCCACAGATAGTTATCGTCTGGCTGAAAGTACAATAATAATCTCTCCAGAATCAAATGATGAAGTTTTTGATGTTATTATTCCAGCCCGAGCCTTGGCTGAGGTTTCTAGAACACTATCAATTTTTAAAGATGGAGTAGAAACACCGGAATTTGTTAAAATTCAGCTATCATCAAATCAAGTTGTTTTTACTTTTGGAACTGTTGAATTAACGTCACGTACAATTGAGGGTGAATATCCTGATTATGTTCAGATTATTCCAAAGAATTTTCAGTCAGAAGCCATTATTAATCGGACTGAATTAATTAAAGCGGTAAAAACAGCCAGTTTGTTTTCTAGAACAGGATTATTTGATGTAACCTTGAAGGTTGTTCCAAATGATAAAAAAATAATAGTTACAGCAGTTGATACTACACGCGGTGAAAATACTGCAGTCTGTGATGCTGATGCTACCGGAAATGAAAATACAATTACGGTTAATTATAGATATTTTCTTGATGGATTAAATGCAATCACTACTGACCAGGTTGTGTTTCAATCAATTGATGGGTCTAATCCATGTTTGATTACACCAAAAGAAATGCCAGGGTATCAATACATTGTCATGCCGATTAAGCAGTAGATTGGATTTTAAAACGCGAGAGTGAAGACTCTCGCGTTTTATGATTACTCAAACGGATTTAAATCTGGTGGAGGTTCAGGTTCAGGTTCTTCTCCTTCGTCACCTTCCTCTTCCACTGGTTCTGAAACATAATCGCTAACATATATTAATATTCCCAAAGCCTCGGCGTCAGTTCCGCTGAGTGCGCTGGCTCTGGCGGACAAGAAATAATATCCTGTTTCGGGCAAAAGCCAATCAATTGAAACAAATGGTGAAGTTGGACTGGTCACACTTCCAGCAATAGTTTTTTGACCACTGCCATAAGTCTCACTATAAAGAGTAACATTACTGTAGTTGGTTGGTTGTTGAAGTTGTAGCACAACAGCGAAAGTTGTTTCAGTTGGATCAATGGTTTGATTATCTGTTGGTGTGGCAAAATTAAAAGTGTCTGCCGTTGGATCAACCTGAATATTAATACTAACCTCTTTAGATGTTGAATTATCAATATCATCAAAAGCTGTGGCACGCAAAGTGTGCCAGCCACGGGACAGGTTTCCAGGCAATGATTTAGTAATAGCAAACGGGGCCGAACTATCAGTGGTCAGATAAAGATCATCAAGATAATATTCAACTCGTGATACACTGCGCGGTGCACTAGCATCAACTTCTAGTTTAAGACTGCGTGAAGTTAACTCACTACCATTTTCAGGTGAGACAATTTCCAGATCAGGAAAATTTGCTGGTATATGAAGATCATCATATTCAGTCGGTGGTTCGCCAACAACTATGGTTGTTCCGGTCTCTCCTTGTTTGTGTACTATCCAGTCCTGTATGGCACTTTCCCATGGTTCATACATCGGATCATTGTCAGGACTATTAGGCTGACTTCCGGTTGGGTCGTTTCGATCAATATAATGTAGGATGGTGTGATATTCAGCAAAAGTTATTGATTGTCGATATGAATCCGGTGTGTAATCAGTGGCGAGTTTGCCTGATGCCGTGTCAATAATCACGGTAGTTTCCGGAAGCTGACCATCAAGAATAGTTTTTCCGGTAATTGGAATTTCCGGTTGATCAAAATATTCTACTGCTGTACCCACCAGAGCTTGTTTCATGAAGGCGTTCCAAATTGGTCCGGCTGCAGTTGAACCACCAGCACCACGGGCCATTTCTGAATTATCATTGTTTCCAGCCCAGACACCAACGGCCAATGATGGTGTGTACCCAATTAGCCAAGCGTCACGGTAATCATTGGTTGTTCCAGTTTTAGCTGCTACTGGACGATCACCTAATTGTAAGTAATTGTTTGTTCCAAATACATATGCTCGAGCCACATTGTCTGAAAGTACATTGGTAATCATCTTTGCAATGTTGGCTTCCATGGCCTTGGTTCCCTTAGATTCTTTCCATTCTTCAAGAATTTCACCGTCAGCATCTTCAACTTTCAGAATAGCCACAGGTTCTTGGTAAAGGCCATTATTGGCAAAGCTAGAGTATGCGGCAACATGCTCAATCAATTTTACCTCAGCACCACCCAGAACTACTGACAGACCAAAACGAGAACGATCAGCAAAGGTGCTGTAGCCAAGTCCTTCAGCAAAGGTTAAAGCATCTTCAATTCCCGTAAGATAAACTGTCTTAACTGCTGGAATATTCAATGATCCTTGCAACGCAGTGCGAATGGTTACTGGACCGCGTTCGCCAAGATCGTAGTTTTTTGGTGAATAATCTCCAGTAGCTGTTGGGAAAGTCGTTTCAACATCCCAAAGAATGGTGTTGGGTGTGTACCCCTCGGCAAAGGCAGCAGAATATACAATTGGTTTAAAACTTGATCCAGGTTGACGAGGCCGTAAGGCTACATTTACTGCCCCATCAATATCTTCATCAAAGTAATCCTTTGAACCGACCATAGCTAAAATCTTTCCGGTTTTTGGATCAAGGGCTACTAGAGAGGAGTTACTAAAGCCAAGTTGTGGCCCAAGATCGTCTACTTTATCTTCAACAACATCTTCGGCAATTTTTTGCATTTCAAAATCAAGAGAGGTTGTCACTTTTAGTCCGCCCTGTTCAACTAAACGCTCGCCGTATTCTTCTTCCAGCAACTGTTTTACCCAAAGAACAAAGTGAGGAGCATTAATACTAGAAACGTTGTCCTGCAGCTCAACCACGACATCCATGGCAGCATCAGCCAGGTCTTGTTCCAAATAACCTTCATTAACCATCATTTGTAAAATTAAATCACGACGTTCATCAAGCAGATCAGGGTTGTTTAGATAACGGCTCGGGGCTTTTGGTAAAGCGGCCAAGGTTGCTGCTTCAGCCAAGGTTAGATCAGTGACCGACTTTCCAAAATATGCCTGGGATGCAGACTGACAACCGTAGTTTGTTGAACCATATGGAATTTCATTGAAGTACATTTGTAAAATATCGTTTTTTTCAAAACGTCGTTCCAGTTCGATTGAAATAATTAACTCTTTTATTTTTCGAGTAATGGTTCGTTCGCTGGTTAGAACTGCGTTTTTTACAAATTGCTGAGTTATGGTTGATCCACCGCTAGCATAACCTTCAAACAACTGTCCAAGTACTACACCCTTGAAAATTCTGATTGGATTAAATCCAGTGTGTTTGTAGAATTGCTGGTCTTCAACAGAAATGGTGGCGTCAATCAATGTTTGTGGAATGTCTTCCAAAGAAACCAGTGTGCGATTTTTGTCTCCATGAATTTCATATAGCAGATGTTCACCGGTGCTGTCATATATTTTTGTTGATTGGATAACATTACGATCAATTAACTCATCCGGATTTGGTAGGTCTTTGACAGCCCAGGCAAAAATTCCTAAAGCAAAAATTGAACCAAGAATAAACAGTGCTGTCACAATAAGCACAGCATTCTTGATTAACAATTGCTTGTTAAATTTTTTAAATAGTTTTCGTCGCTTCTTCGACACGCTGTGTCGACGCCAATTTGGTTGTTTTGATCTGTTTTGATAGGTCATAAATATGTCTTTCTGTAGAATAGACTACCTCAAAATAAGGGTGTTGACAAGGTGTTTGTTTTAAAAATAAGCTTGACAAAAGTGGAAAAATATGGTAACATTTCTATGTCCTCAAAAGGGACAATTTTTTATTTATATGGAAAACAAGCTTAAGAAGCTGACAACATACGCTCGAAAAAGTACTGCCAAACTCTTGTTTATGGCAGTTGCTTCTATTAGCTTGGCTAATCTATCGGTTCCGGCTGTGGCTTTTATTAATTTTGATTCTGTGTTTGAAATTGATCATACCGAAGTTATGGAATTAGAACTAAAGTTTGATGCTTATCAGAATAAGTGGCGGAACTATGGACAGTTTTTAGAAACCGAGATTATTGAGCCGCGCCATTCAATGGAAATCCCGGTTACAGCCTACTCTTCTGATGTTTGGCAAACAGACTCTACCCCGTTTATTACTGCCTCAATGACCCATGTTCGTGACGGCGTGGTTGCGGCCAACTTTTTAAAGATTGGAACACGTGTTCGTTTTCCTGAACTGTATGGAGACAAAATTTTTATTGTTGAAGATCGTATGAATCAGCGCTATTATTATCATGCGGATATTTGGATGAGTGAAACAGTTGATGCTGTCAATTTTGGGCTTGAATATACGACTATTGAAATCTTCTAAGTTTTATGATAAATTCTGGATCAGGTGGCCGCGTGGCGAAGTGGTAACGCAGGGGTCTGCAAAACCTCAATGCGTCGGTTCAATTCCGACCGCGGCCTCCATCCCCCGTCGCCCCGCTGTCGGCGGGGCTATGGGGGATGTCCTCCGAAGCCTTGGCGAAGGAGGGCCAAAGTAAAGTATTGGCTGGAGCTTCGGCTGGCAGGCCAGCGGGCTTGATAAGAGCCTGTTTTTTTGTTAGACTCCTATCGTTATGAAAGATATATATTTAGACCATGCAGCCACAACCCCGCTTGATGTTCGTGTTCAAGAGGCCATGAAACCATATCTTCAAGAAAGATATGGTAACCCTTCAAGCTTCCATTCCACAGGGAAGCTGGTTAAGGATGATTTGGACCAGGCTCGATCCAAGATTGCCAAACTGATCGGTGCACGAACAAGTGAAGTTATATTTACTTCAGGTGGAACCGAGTCAGATAATCTTGCCCTGCTTGGTTTTGCACGCAAGAATCAGAATAAGGGAAAGCATATCATTACAACCCGGATCGAACACCATGCGGTTTTGCATACAACTAAACAACTTGAGAAAGAGGGTTTTGAAGTGACTTGTCTGGGTGTTGATCAAGATGGTTTGATTGATCCCAAGCAAGTGGTCGCAGCGATTCGTCCGGAGACAATCTTAATCTCGATTATCTATGCCAACAATGAAATCGGGGTGATTCAGCCGATTTCTGAGATTGGAAATATTATTGAAAAATATCGTCGAGACAACCAGTCTGAATATCCAGTCCTGCACACTGATGCTTGTCAGGCTGCCGGAGCTTTGGAAATTGATGTACAAAAAATTCATGTTGATATGATGACACTTAATGGATCTAAAATTTATGGCCCAAAGGGTGTTGGTTTACTATACAAACGTCGTGAATTAAAAATTGAGCCACTGATGTATGGAGGAGGACAAGAGTCCGGGTTTCGTTCTGGCACTGAGAATATCGCCGGAATTATTGGGCTAACAAAAGCGCTGGAAATGGCACTTGATGAACAAAAAAAAGAATCAGACCGTTTGGTAAAATTACGTGATCGATTGATTGTTGGGATTAAAGACAAGATTTTAAAAGTGCGATTAAATGGCCACGCAACAAAACGTTTGCCAAATAATGTTAATATGTCGATCGGAGATGTTGAAGGCGAAGCCTTGCTATTGTATCTTGATGCTCAAGGAATTTATTGTTCAACCGGATCTGCTTGTACCAGCACCTCACTTGACCCATCACACGTACTTCTGGCCCTTGGCTTACCAGCGGAAGTGGCTCATAGCTCACTTCGTTTAACCCTTGGTCGATCAACCACAGAAAAAGATGTTGATTATGTTCTTGAGGTTTTGCCAGGTATTGTTGAAAAGCTAAGAAAGATCAGTCCGGTAAAAGTTGATAAAAAATATTTTGTATAGTTTCTTATGAGCACCGGCGACATCATTGACCACGGAGGCGACCAGGCCTGGTTTTATACGGACGAGGTTAAAGATCATTTTTTTAATCCACGGAACTTTACCGAGGACGAACCAAAAGATTTTGATGCGGTTGGTGAAACCGGATCAACAGCCTGCGGTGATGTTATGAGGGTGTGGATTAAAGTTGATTCTAAAAGCCAGCGAATTATTGATTTCAAATGGAAAACTTTTGGCTGTGCTTCGGCCATTGCCGCTACTTCAATGGCATCGGTTGTGGTTTTGGAAAATGATGGCATGACTTTGGATCAAGCAACAAAATTAAAACCAGCAGATATTATGGAACGGCTTGGTGGTTTACCAGCAATCAAAGCCCACTGTTCAGTCCTGTGTCATTTAGCCTTAAAAGAAGCCATAAATAGTTATTGTGAACAATATGAAAAAAATACAAATTAAAGTAGACGCTGATCTTTGTATCGGTGCTGCCGCTTGTGTTGTTGTTGATCCGTCAACCTTTGTAATGAATAATGAGAACAAGGCACACGTCTTGGATCACGGTCAGGATGACCAAGTATATCAGCGTATGCTTGAGGTTACTGATGAAGAATTAGATCGAATTTTGCTGGCCGCTGAATCGTGCCCGGTGTTGGCAGTGACTATTTTTGATGAGAATGGTAAACAATTGTTTCCCAAAAGTTAAACCCCAACAAGTTGGGTAAGAAAAATTTCTCAGGGAACTTGTTCCCGTTTGAAAAAATATGAAATATTTAATTATCGGCGGTGGAATTGCTGGCACAAGTTGTGCCGAAGAATTGCGCAAGCTAGATCCCGATGCTGAGATTACAACTATTGAGCAAGAATACCACCGACTTTATTCTCGGGTTCTTCTTCCTCACTATGCCATGGGTAAGGTTGAGCGTGAGAAGTGTTTTTTAAAAACAGAAGAATGGTATCAGGAAAATAAAATTGAACTTTTACTTGGTCAATCGGTTGTTAAGTTAGATTCTAAAAATAAATTTGTAGAATTAGATGATGCTCGTGAACTTCCGTATGACAAACTTTTGATTTCGACCGGATCTGAACCACGGGTGATTGGAGGGGAACCACGAGGCGTTGTTTACTTTTGGACATTAGACGACGTTGATCATTTACTTGGAATTATACAAGAAAATAAGAAAATAAAAAAAGAAAAAAATAAAGCAATTGTTTATGGTGGTGGATTTATTGCTTGCGAATTCATAAATACTTTTCAACATTTTGGAATTGATACAACTGTGGCGCATCGTGGCAAACACTTTTGGAACAGTATTTTAAATGATCAGGCTGGAGAATTTGTTCGAGCACATCTTGAAAAGTCTGGAGTGAAAGTTGTTTCTGAAATCGATAATGTTGAGATTGTTGGAGACAAAGAAATTGAAACAATTCAAATAAATAACGATCAAACCCCATGTTCACTGCTTGCTGTGGCTGTTGGATCTAATCGGGATTTATCTTTTGTTCAAGAAGCCGGGATCGAAGTTGATCAAGCAATCAAAACAAATGAGTTTTTGGAAACAAACGTGGCTGACATTTACGCAGCCGGTGATGTGGCTGAAAGTTATGATCCCGTGGCCTGTCGACAGTATGCAGCCGGCAACTGGTTTCGAGCGATGGTGCAAGGTAAAACAGTGGCCAAGACTATGTTTGGAGATCGGACAGAATATAAACAAGTTAGTTCATATGCTATGAATTTGCTCGGGCTTGATATTTCATTTATTGGTGACACAAACAAAAACATGGCAGATCAAGTTAAGCTTTGGGGGCAGGCAGATGAAAAAGGAATGTGTTTAATTTATTTGCGTTTGAATAAAATAGTTGGTGCGGTTATTTTAGGCAAGAATCAATTTCGGCCAAGTTTAACCAAGGCCATTAAATCTGGTTTAACTGAATCTGAGCTGAAATAAGCCATTTTTGCTATAGGTGGGGTCACTTGACCCCGCCTATTTGGTTTGACAAAATCGCTAGAATATGGTAAGTTTTCTCGTTCTCCGTGACCGCGACAAAATCGCACAAATAAGCAAATGTGGTTTTGGGGGTTTCTCGCAAGGGGAATTTTCAGGACTTTACAACTAGCAGTCTGAAAGGACTAAAAACTAACATGTGCGTCGACTAAAGTCGTTCGCACGGAGGTAAGAAAATGACAACTGCATCAGATATCAGTCGACTGATGACCAAACATCCGTTTGGCCGTTTCCTGGATCCTTTGATTGAAAGAGGGGTCAGGGGCACGACCGAAAAGTTGACCGCTCCGATGATCCAGAGTGCCTTGAACAAACTGACTTCAGGAAAGTATCCGGAGTTTAGCGAGTTCGTTCGTGGTCTGGCTGGAACAGCCACGACCGGCATCATTGGTATTCCTCATCTGGAATTGCCCAAAGAAGCGTTCGGTGGGGACACTGAGGCCTGGCAACTGGCCAATATGTTCTTGAACGATACGATCAAGAATGAGGCTGGCAAGGCTATCGGTGGGTTGGTTGCTTCTGGTGGCATGCTTCAAGGTGTGCTTCCGGAAGGTGACATCAACGACCTGATCGTTGCTGTGGTTACTGAATATGATCCGGACGTTTACTTCCCGGTCAGTATTCATCCTGAGACTCGGGTGGTTACGGTTTTGTCCAAGGCTGTCCAGGGTTGGTTTTCTCGACGCCAGCGTGAGCTGATCAACTATGAGATTGCCCAGCGGGGTAAGCAGAAGCGTGGTCGGTACGATGCCGAGCCGATGGATGCCAGACAGGCCTACAAACCTGAGCTGTTGCTCATGGGTGTGGCTGACGCTGAGCGAGCTGGTTATAAGGCTGATCCCAAGACCTTGAAGGTTCCTGGGTCTGAGGCCAAGGAAGTCAAGCCGTTGGCTGACAAGATTTCCTACAAGGCCCACACGGTCTTGATGGCTATCCTGTCTGAGTTGACCGTGCGTAAGAATGGTGGTCGAGCTGATAGCTCAATCATTCTCAGTGCCTTGGAAAGCCTGACAGCCAGTGATGGTCATGCCAAGTTCTTGGAGCAGACTCTGGAGGGGATGACTCTTCGGAAAAAGACTGCGATCAAGGACGGTATCACTCACACCTACGTTGGAGTTGTTGAAACCCAACAGGTTCCACTGATCATTAACCACTGCCGTTCGGCTGGTGGTGAAGCTGGTCTGCGTGAAGATGCACGCGACGGCCTGGATCAAGCGATTGATACTGGCAAGGTAATCGAAACCACCAGGAGCCTGGCAGAGGATTTCTACGTCAAAGCAGCCAAGTTCATCAAGGGTGACCTGAAGTTTTACCTTAGGGCTCTGGCAGCGATTGCCGCTGTTGGTTCTGTGGTTTGGCTGATTGGTTGTATTGCTGGTATTTGGTGGATGATCGTCATCGGTGGCCTGTTGGTTATTGGTACAGTAATGCCTGTGGCTTTGGCCGCACAAGGGCTGTCTGACTACCTGACCAAGGCTATTGATGTTGGCACAGGTTGGGCTCAGTTGCTTTACGAACAACTGGAACAGTTGACCGGCAGTACGCAAGCTACGGTTGAGAAGATCAAGATCTTCAAGATTCTGGGTTATGAGATTTCCAAGGTAGTTGGGTTCTTTAGCTCCTTGATAATCTTGGTTATCGTCTGGGAGTGGTTGCTTGGGTACGAGCAGCTTTGCCTGGTCTCTCGAGTGATCATTGGTCTGGTTTTCCTGGCCGCAGTAACCTCAACAGCTGCCGCTGGTGTTTACGAAGACCGTGACGCAAAGGGATTCTTTGGCTCACTGTTCAAGTTCCAACAGAACAAGGGTGTAGCCACCCTGTTCTCTTGGGTAAGTACGCTAGCCATCTTTACCTCACTGCTCTTGGTTCCAGTCTACTCCATGTGGCCAGGCACCCCGGCTTCGAACAAGGGGTTCTCGATTGTCGGCTATGAAGAGGACGGCCTCAACATCCTGGCTCCTGATGGCAAGCACTTCAAGGCTGAGGACTCGGCTCTGGCTGAGTTTGTGGGGTCTGGAGTTCTTGGGGAGTGTGACGATAGTCGTGGCGAGAAGACGCTTTGTGTGCGTCCAGGTATGGTTGTCCCAGATCTTTACGGTGACGGGTACAGCTACCTGGTTCGCTGGGATGGGTCGATCAGGATGGAAGTTGATCCTGATGAGCGAGACGGTGTGGCTACCGGTTCGCTGACAACATCACAGCCACGAGGCACGGTCGAGTTCATTGAGACCTTGTTCGGAGTTCCATTCTGGCTGTTCATTGCCATTGCTTTGGTAGCCATGATTTCCCTGATCATCGGAGGGGCTTCAGTGGTCGCTCTGTTCGGTGGGCTGATAGCTGCTGGTTTTGGTAAGGAGGATAGCTTCTCCTATGCCATGCTAGGTGGCGGAGGCTCAATGGCTGCGGCCATGGTCTTTGTGCTTTTGCTGGCCTTCATGCTGATCTGGCCTGGGGTAACCCTGGTCAAGGACGCTATGGCAGACAAAGGGTTCTTTGCTCCAGAAACAGCTTTGGTGCAATCGACCAGGTCAAGCATTGCCACGACCAGCACAAGCTCTGTGTCTGTTCCGATCGAGGATATGACCACAGAGGAGCGGGACGAAGAGTTTGAACAGGCTACCATTCGGGTAAACGAAGCCATTGCCAAGCTTCAAAGCCTGTAACTTCAACCTTAACCGCCTGGTTCCGTATGGGACCAGGCTTTTTTTGTTTAATTTTAGGTAAATCTTCCCTTCCAGCTGTTGACAATACTTGTTTTTTGTGCTATATTAAGACGTAAACTTTGTTTACAAATAAACAAACAAAAAGGCCCAAACAGGGCATGGAGGTAAGAGATGAGGACATTCAGCCTTTTGATCGCAACGACCCTGACTCTGGTGCTGGCTTTGCCGGCCCTGGCTCAGGACAGCCAGGATCGCAAGCGCCGAGATCACCTGGTGATCAGCATCGGCGAGGGTGGCCAGCTTGAGCAGATGCAAGTTGTCCTGCCTGCGGCCACACCGCGACAGGTTCAGCGAACCACTGCCCCGATGCTGGCCTACATGGCCTGCATGGATAATGGCGGCAGTGCTCAGCACTGTTCATCCCGAGCCGACTCAACCCCGACGCGATCGAGCATCGAGGTTCAGACCAGTCCGGCCTACGGTTACTACCCGGGCGTGCCTGGTTATAGTCCAGGTTATTATCCGGATACGAGCATCAATAACCCGTTCAATATCCAGTACGGATATTCGCGAACCGAGGAAGAGCTGTATCAGCAGTATGAATACAGCCAGGCTCAGCGAGAGGAAATGGATCGGGTGCGTGCTCGGGCAATCGAAGACGCTCAGGTTGACATTCTGCGTGAGGTCGTCAGCGGTCAGGCCGTGCTCGAAGAGCGCGTTCAGGCTACAGACGGGCGGGTTGCCCGAGCCGAACAGCGGTTGGACAACACTGATCAGCGACTGGAAACAGTGGCTGATCAAACAGCGGCTGAGCTGGCTGCAGCACAGTCAAGGCTCGGACAAATCACTGCTGGCGCGCTGGTAGAACAGCAGATCCAAATGCAGAGGATCGAAGAGCGTCAGCGGGAGCTGGAAAAGAAGGAGGCACAGCGATGACACGTTTCATAATGATCGCGGCCCTCATCTTGGCCACACCGGCCTTGGCTCAGCAGTCACCTCCGCTGATTCCGAACTCGGTATCGGCTGAGTGTGATCGACTTGGTCTGACTGCTGATCAATGTGCAAACGTGCACATCATGCAGCTCTGGGAACAGGAACAGCAGCGAGCAAATCAGCTCCAGGCTGAGCTCGAAGCCCAGGAAGCTCGAGCCGTTGCCCAGCCGGTCGAAGAGCAGACTCAGGTGCAGCGTCAACAAGCACCACCGCCACGTCAGGAGGTTCTGGCCGGTACCTTCGAGCGGGTCTTCCTGACCAGGCCTGGTCGGATAAATGGTCGGACCTTCGAGGACTATAAGCGTGAAGGTTACGCTTATAGCGTAAGGAATGCTACCCACGACATCATCAGGGTTCGAGGAGCGATCATTGGCGCTTCGAATCAGGTGTTCTGGGTTTACTTCGAACAGCCACCGCCGCACAGGCTGTTCGTGGAGAAGATCACTATCTCACCAACAGGTGAGGTGATCGTGACCGAGTCGGGGTATAGGACATTTCCTATTCCTCAATCGTCGGGAGATAGCAGTCTGTGTGACTCAATCTTCCGGCCGGTGAACCGTTGAACGTAAAAGCACCCTACCAGGCGGGTAGGGTGCTCTTTTTTTAATAACTTTAGGCCGCTGCAGCTGTGGTAATCGCAGAAATAACGTAATCAGAAATAGCGTAGGCGGCAACAACGATAATGATACCGATAATTGCTCGAGTCAAGATCTCTTTAGCTTTGGTTACCTGCTCCTTGCTACCGGCAGCAGTCATCCAAAGGAATCCGGAATAAACCACCAAAACAACCAAGAGAATACCAAGCAGTCCCAAAGCAATGTTTATAATACTACCAATTAAAGTAGGTAGATCACTTCCACTAACGTCTGTGATTTGATCACCAACATCACTTAATTTACCTGAGGCACCGGAAAGGCCTGCAGCAACATCAGCCTGTGCATTAGCCACAACTGCTTTCAAAAGAACAAATGGGCTAAAAGCGGCAATCGCCTTAAAAATTTTGCGCATAATTTATTTAGTTAATATATTGATTTATATTATTTTTTTATTATTTAATCCCCTTGAACAGCTAGAACAAGAGAAGACAAAATATAATCGGCAATAGCATAGGCGGCAACGATAATAATCATTCCAATAATTGTGTTAGTAAGTAACCGCTTGGCTTTATCAACCTGATCCTTGTTTCCCATAGCTGTCATCCAAAGAATACCACCGTAAACAAACAACACAACTAAAGCAATTCCAGATAACCCAAGGACAACATTGATTATTGTTCCGATAAAGGTTGTTAATTCAGGGGCCTCACCTTCTTCGTTTGAATAGCCAGCCTCATACGCAGTTTCGTATAATCCAGTTTCTTGAGGGGTATATTGAGCTAAGCTAATCGTTGGACAAAGCAGTAACCCAAACATCATTATTGTTA
Source organism: Candidatus Uhrbacteria bacterium (assembly GCA_043811105.1). GTDB lineage: Bacteria > Patescibacteriota > Patescibacteriia > UBA9934 > CAZDDW01 > CAZDDW01. The sequence goes on along the minus strand of JBDRNK010000022.1, from coordinate 8,897 downwards.
AAACAAATCTTTGCATAACGTGAGACGACCTTGACTAAGCCCGGCTCGCGTTATACCCCCTGCCACGTTGGTCGCGACTGACGTGGCCTGACCAGCAGAGGGCATAAGAATATTTACGCAGTAACTGCTCCAACAAGTGCAGTAATAACAAAACTGGCAATAGCATAGGCTGAAAGCACAATAGCTAAACCAACAATTCCCATGATAATAAACTTTCTGGCTTTTCCTACTTTGTCTGTTTCACCTCCGGAAGTCATCCATAGGAATCCTCCCCAAATGATAATGACGACAGCAACCACACCCAGGAATCCAAGGATAGCTCGGATAATTTGGGCAATCACTGCAGACAGATCCTCTGTTCCCAGACCGGCAACGTCACCGATTGTTCTGGTGTCAGTTTCGCTAATTTGAAGCAGTTCAGTAGCGGTGATCTCGTTTTGGGCCATAACCGGAGCAGCGATGCTCAAACAAAGAGCAAGACCGATCATGATAGCAACGATATTTTTGATCATAAATTATATTAATTATTATTTTTATTTAAATGTCTTTGGCTAAAGTATATCACAAACAAGCTTAAAGCATATCCACAACCAGGTCATTAAGTGGTTGTGCCAGAAGTAATGGCTAAAATAAGATTATCAACTATAACATAAGCGGCAAAAATAACCACAATGCCGATTATTGCCCAGACCAAGGTTTTTTTTCCTTTATCAATGCGTTCCTTGCTTCCTCCAGAAGTAAGCCAAAGAAAACCACCATAAACAAACATTAATAAAGCCGCACTTCCAGAAAGACCAAGGGCAGCACTGATCACTCGACCGATAATTACCGGAATTGAAACGTCTCCCAAAGGATTTGTTAGTTGAACAGCTAGTACTGGCTGTGCAGTCAATAATGTAAAAATAGCTAAGTAAGCAGAAATAAAAATTTTATTTTTCATACTTGTTTATCTAATTAGTGATTATTCTTATTTCCCTTAATTAATCAAGAGTAGGTACATTTTCTGGATCACCCCAGTCAATTTCATCACCTCCATCATTTATGTTTGTCTCAACAGTATTGTTGTAACAACACTGGTCATTTTCACCGGGACAAATATTTTCACCATTTACACAGGTAACTAATTCGTCAGATTCCGCGCCCACCAGTTGGTCTCCATCTATACAGGAAGCATATAAAGCATGCTGAGCCTCGCATGTATATACACAACGTCCGTTATAGCATGAACTAAATTCGGCACAAGCGGCACCGTCATTATTCACTGAACAAACACTATAACCAGCAGTGCCGGGTAATGAGCCGGTTTTTAGCGCGGTTTCCAAACCTTGAACCCCGATGTAAGCCACGAATACAATCAACAAACCAACAATGGCGCCTTTAAGATAATCCTTTCCTTTGGTAATTTTGCTAGATTCGCCCTGGGCAAACAAGAAGTAAAATCCACCAACAACAAACAACAGTAAAGCCAAACTACCAACAATTCCCAGAATGAAATCAGCTATATTTACAAAGACCTGCATCATGTCTTCGAGTTGACAGTTTCCGTCATTCCAGCAATCGGCTGTAACACTGTGCATAATTCCGGCTATTTCTTCGCTTGGCGGGTTTTCAACGTCTGTGGCCAGGACAGGGGTGCTTAAGAAAAGAAAATAAGAAAATAATAAAATAAGAAAATATATTCCGTAACTACTTAATTTTCGATTTGTTATTTTCTTATTCATAAAGTTTGATTAACTTTACTTTGGGCAATGGCCAGATTTGCTTCCGGCTTTTCAAGCCCGGTCAGATAATCAGCAACCAGATCAAGAACAGCTTCTTCAGCAACAGCCACATCATTGCCTTGATACCAAGAAACAGCGGTTAAGACCTGGCTGGCAAAAACCGACAGATCAAGATCTTCTAGCTGTGTGTTGATTAAACTTCGAAGAGCTGTTGGTTTTTTTGCAACTTCAAGAAATAACGGAACCTGGTTTGCATCAGCAGCAAAATTAATAAAGTCCCAGGCATAATCAGTGCTCTCCGAAGTTTTTGCAACAGTTTCAATCCAGTAGTTGGCATAGTTAACAGACTTGCTGTCAGAGATTTGAGGCACCGGGGCAATGTTAAAATTTAATTTAGGCGACTGAGCCCGAAGTAATGGGGTGTGATAAGAATATCCAAGGAAAAAGGCTGAAGTGCCATTGGCAAAAGCATCAAAAGAGTTGGGTTGATCCTCATTCCATGTATACACAATTTTTACCGGGTTAGCAAAGTCAGTGTAGAACTCAATTGCCGATAAGGCTGGTGGAATTCGAGAACTTGATCCTTCCGGCACTCCAGCAAAGGTGGCACTTCCTGAACCAGAGGTCATTGGAGTGCCGTTTTGCATCATTAATAAAGAGACGATATCAAAGGCTCGTTCAACATTTTCGGTTGTTCCCAAAGCTGCTCCGGACTGAACAATGTTGCCGTTTAGATCTAATAAAGTGATGGCTTGAACATCTTCTTGAAACTCTTGCCAAGATCCAGGTGGTTGGGCAATCCCTGCATTATTCAAAAGGTCTTTGTTGTAAAATAAAGCTAAAGTATCCATTGAATAGGGTAGTCCCCAAATTCTTTCTTCACTGGCACTTTTGTTATCAGCTTGGTATGGCTGAATAACATCTTTGGAAACCACATCAACAAAATTGGTTTGTGCCTGACGAATACTGATCATTGATTGCTCACGAATGACCGGCACAATTTCTTTTTTCAAAGTCCCCTGCTCTTCATTATATACTAAAGTAACCGTTTCCGGCATTGGGGTAATTAATGTTTGATATTTTCCAAGCCAAGTGTTATGTATTGAAAAAATATCCGGTCCGCGACCCTCAGCAAAAGCTAAAATTAGCTCGTCTTCATATTCATCAAAGCGCATTTTTTTAACTTTGATATTGACGTTTGGGTGGATTGTTCGATAGGCCGCAATTATATCATCAAGAGCATTGCTGTCATCAAAAACTCTCCAGTATTCAAGATCAATCTGAATTAATGAGGCTTGTTGAGCTTCGCTACTCCCACCCTTACATCCCAGTCCGGTAGTGACCAGCAGAGAGGCCAAGATTGAAAAAATTATTAAACGTTTTACCATCATAAGTCTTTGCAGATTTTTTTAAGATGTTTTTTGAAATTTTTACCAAATTTTTTGTCAGTCAAAGCCATGTCAACGTTTGTTTGTAACCAAGCTTCGACAGTGCCAATATCTCGATATATTCCTTCAATCCTTTTTGCATAGATTGCCCGCTTTTTGGCTAAAGCAAATATAGCATCAACCAGCCAAACCTCATTGTCTTTTCCGCGTTTAGTCTTAGCCAGAATTTCAAAGATGTCCGGTGTAAGTAAGTAGCCACCAATAGCAGCCAGTTTAGAAGGGGCTTTTTCAGGACCAGGTTTTTCAACAATTCCTTTCACTTGGATTACCCCTGGCTCTACTTCAGCTGCTGGATCAATAATTCCAAAACGACTCAGTCCTTTTTTGTCCGTAGGAATAGCGGTTAAAACAGGATCAGAATATTTTTCGTATACTTCAATTAATTGCTTAACCCGTGGTTTTTTACTGGTGATGAACTCATCTCCCCAAACCACAATAAACGGATTATCGCCAATAATATGTCGAGCGTTTAAAACCGGGGTTCCGTTTCCGTAAGGTCCTTTTTGGCGAATATAAATGAAGTTGGCCATGTCAGCAATATTTTTGATTTCACGGCGCAACTCAGTTTTTCCTTGTTTCTTTAACCAGGTCTGTAGTTCGTAGTTATAATCAAAATGATCCTCGACTGCCCGCTTGGACATACCGGTAACCAGGACGATATTTTCAATGCCACTGGCCACACACTCCTCAACTACGTACTGAATAACCGGCTTTCCAACCACCGGCATCATTTCTTTGGGCATGGCCTTGGTTGTTGGTAAAAATCTAGTTCCGTATCCAGCAACCGGAATGACTGCAGTTTTTATGGACATAAAGTATTCACAGTGAATTTTATCGTTTCTAGTATACCGTCTTTTAGCTTATTCGTAAACGAAATTATATCCACTCAAATGTTCTGAGATAAGCGGAGGAAGTGGGATTTGAACCCACGGTACCCTTGCGGGCACACCTGATTTCGAGTCAAGCCCGTTCGGCCTCTCCGGCATTCCTCCGCTTATCTCACAAATTCACCTACTTTCCTTATCTTTATTCACCTGAGCGAAAGATCCCGAAATATTCAAACATGGTGTTTAGCTCTGGGCCATAATCATATTTACCACGCTCAAAAACAAACTCCCAAGTATAAACATTGTCATCGCTCATAACTAGCGACCCAACAGAACGAACATATTCTCGACCAAGAAAACGGTTTTCAAAAATATCTGATAAGAAAATACCTATATCATCTTGTAGCAGTGTTAATGTACGATCAGCTCGCTCAATCGGCATCTCTTTGTTTACATACAAGGTTAGTATCTTTCTTTGTAAACCACTAAAATCAGCCAACACTAGAATAAGTTCATTGATTCTTTCCTCACGGTAAGCAGACATATCAATCAAGTCTTCTTTAATGATTTTATAACTACTTGGATATAAGAAGCCAAACCCAAAAGTTTCATTGGTATAAGTTTGGCTAAGAATCGGCTGTTCAACCGGTAATCCAAAAGATTGTTGGTTTTCAACCAAAGGATCAATCCACCAAAAACGATAAGCCAACCACCCGCCGATTATAGCAACGGTCAATAAACTAAGTATGGCAAGAATATCTTTAAATCGCATAATTACGTTTTTTCTATTGTGGTGAAGATGGCCAGGATTGACCAGGTCAGAATGGCCAGATCATTTTTTAAATATGGCACATCAACTAAGCCATGAATAAAAATGACTAATAAGGCCCCAAAACAACCGAGAAATAATAAATGTTGTTTTGGTTGGTTGCGGTAGTATATAACAGTTAAGTAGATGACTTCAGCCATAAGTCCAATAAGTCCTATTAGTCCAAGAAGCCCTGTTTCCACCCAGGTGTTTAAAAAAATGTTGTGTGGATATTGAAAAATTTCAACATGGGTTGATTGGTGGTATGGCTTAATTGCTGTTGGATATCCGGACAGGCCGGCAGTAAAAATCGGTTTGTCTTTGATCAACTCGACCGTTTCCGACCACTGGCTTTGTCTGATCGTTCCCGAGTAGTCTTGCAAAGTCAGTTTTTGAATCAATGGTTGACTGATACTAGGAATGGCAAAGATGATCAATAAAACCAAAACTCCACCAGGGATTGTCCAGCGACGCAGTTTGGTTGGAATCCAACTGAGTAACCAAAGGGCTGTTGGAATGGCCACCCAAGCGGCTTCGGTTTCTGAAAAAATAATTGCTAAGATTGATAAGAACAATGTTGTTGACCAAAAAATAATTTGAAAGGGTTTTATTTTTTTAATCGCTTGAAGCAGAATAATCGATCCGAACACGATGATCGGTGTTAAATATAAACCAACTGCATTTGGGTAAGGAAATATACTGGTCAGACGTCGGCTAAGATCCCAAGGGACAGGAAGGGCCAGGCCAGTGATTTTTTGAAAAACAGCAAACAAAGAAATGAAAAGTGCACCAACACCTAAAGCATAAATTGCCTGTCTAACATTCTTTTTGTTTTCTAGAATTGAAGTTAAAACAAAATAGAACAGAATTGGTTCAACAAAGTAGGCCTTCCAAATTCCGAGCGCCGTCATCAAGTTTGGAGCAACAAAGATACTAATTGTCGCCGCCAGAAGGATAATTGCCATCGGGATCAGGAATTTTTTTGTTAGTTTTTTGTATCCAGGGAAACGAAACAGCCAAATAATGATAACCACTAAAAGCATTAACTCAAGCAGGGTAAAAGGGACAGATCCGAGATTGAATCGGATTAAATAGGTTGGTAGTGTGGCCAAAATAAAGAAACAAGCCAGGCGAAGATTAGACCAAGCTAGGGCTGAAAAGGCCAGAAAGAATAAAATGATTAGAAGGGCAAACATATTAATCGCGTTTGATCATTTCTTGAATTGTAGATAAGCGCACCCCACCAGTGGCAAAAAGGCACAGTCCATAGACAATTGATCCAATTAAGATTTGAATCAAGACATTCATTGCCGGCAACCAGATTAAAACTAGATACATCACCGCACATGAAAGAAGTACTTTTGTCAGGATACTTAAGTCCGGCAACCAGCGACTGGTTCGGCTGACTACAATAAAAGTCAGGGTGGCTATCAATACTTCAGCGGCAACGGTAATCCAGGCAGCTCCCCAAAGACCATATTCAGGAATAACCAAAATATATCCGATGACAGCCAAGACGGCTGTGGCCGCATAACCCAAGGTCATTGGTTTTTGTAAACCCAAGGCAACAACAGCATGGCCGGTTAGTGATCCAAAGAAAACAGCGACCGCGGCTAATATCAAAATTCTAAGCACCTCACCGGATATGGCGAAGGCCTCACCAGAAACTAAAGTGAGTAAAGGAACACCAACGACCAGACTGCCAACAAGTATCGGCCAGGCAATGATCGAAAAGAAATCAAAAGAGCGTTGCATTATTTTTTTGAATTCAATTTTGTTGTTTGATGTCCAGGCATGAACCAGTGAAGGTAGAGCCAAGCCCATGTACATCACCGGTAAGGAAGTGATTACATCTAGGATTTTGTAAGCTGCACCATACAGACCAACCTCGGCTTGGCTACGAAACCAACCAAGAAACAAAATATCACTTTTTAAATAAACCAGATTGAAAAAGATTGAAAGACCAATCGGCCAGCTGCGAACAACGGCGTCTTTCCAAACCAGGAGATCAATCTGCGGTCGAACTCGGACATACGGTCCAGCCAGATATACGGTTGTAATTAATTGAATCAAATTTCCCAGGACAAAAGCAATCATCATGGCCACGACCCCAAAGGCTAAATAAGCAAACAAAACAATCACACCTAAAGTAATAAACCGATTGATCACTTCAGCTAAAGCAAAGCGCCAGATGGCCATGTGCTTTTGAAAGATGCCAACCAACATGCTTGAGGCGGTCATAAACAGATAAGACAAGGTGCCCACGGCAATGGTAATTTTTATTGCTAAGGTATACGGAAGGGCAAAACCAATTGCCGCTGCTAAGCCAAAGAAGACGATTCCGGAAAGCAGGCGTAGAGCCAAAACATTACCAACAATTTTTTCTTCATTGGCCCCGACTGTGGAAATCATTTGAACCAAAGTCAAAGTCAGACCAAAATCAACCATCACTCCGAACATTTGCAAAAAAGTCATCGCCGTAGTTAATTCGCCATAACCGGTTTCGCCCAAATGCCGTGTTAAAATTGCAATCGTTAGCACTCCTAAAAATGTACCAAAAATTCGTCCGCCAAACTGGACTGAATAATTCCTGGCCATTTCTTTTGCATTGGTCATAATGTTTAATAGTATACCCGATCTGCTCGTTGCTGACCACTAACAATTTTACTTGACAATAGGCTTAAATTCTGATATACTATCAGTGTAAAACAAAAATAAATATGGACTGTTTAAAAGAAAAGACACCGATACTGTTGAGTCTGGCCGTTCAGAGCGTGCTGGCTTTTTTTGTTATTATTGTTCTTACTCATTTTCTTATACCAACCGCTCAGGCAGCTCCGCTAAAAGGATATCAAGCAATGCCGATGTCAATAACCGGTAGCGGTCAGTTATTGATGCAGCCTGGAGAGCGGAAACAAGTTCATGTTAGTTGGCAGAATAATGGAAATAAGGATTGGCTAAATGATGGACCTGGTTATGTCTCAGTTTATACTTACGATCCGAAATATCGTAAAAGTGATTTTGATCCAGGTACCTGGCTTGGTCCTGAACAAGTGTCTAGAATAATTGAAGCAGTTGTCCCGATTGGTCAGGTTGGGACCGTTAGTTTTGAATTACATGCCCCAGCTGAAGAAGGGGTGTATACGGAAAGCTTTCACTTAGCCTCTGAGTCTACTGCCTGGATTCCAGGTGGCGACTTTAAATTTACAATTCAGGTTCAAGAAAAAACAACAGAATTGGTTATTCAAAAAAGCGAAGATCAGGATGAAGAGCCGGTCTTTTATTCCGGGTATCATGCCGAACTAGCGTCAATTTTGGATACGATCAAAGTTCAGCCAAAAGGTACGGTCGAAGCTATGGTTCAGATTGTCAATAATGGAAACCAGCCTTGGAAAAAGCGCCAGGTACAACTTCCAGATATTATGATGGCTTCTACTAGTCCGGATTATTTTCATTCCAGTTGGTTGACTAGAAGCATATTAGTTGCTCGCTCCTCTGATTTAATAGAACCCGGTGACATTGAAGAGCTACCTATTCGTTTTACTGCCCCTGACACCGCAGGCGAACACGTCATCCGTTTTCAATTAGTTGCTGATGGCACAACAGTGAGTGGCGGAGAAATTGATATCCCGATCACAGTCACAACCGATGCCCCAGATGTGATTGATCAACCAATAATCAATGTTGTTGATCCAATTGAAGAACCGGTTATTCGAGTTGGTGTACTCACGGTTGATGAGGAAACTAATAATATAGTTCAGATAAACAGTCAATCAAAAATGATGCTTCGAGACGAAATAGGTAATCCATTGGCTAATGTGCCAGTAGGAATTACCGTCTCAGCATATTATAAAGATAATTATTATTACTATGATGCTGGTCGTGGGCTTGAGAAATCAACATACCCACTTCGTTTTATTCCGGAAACAGAAAATGCAATTTTGACGGTGGCTAATTTTGATCGACGAGTTACGCGTAATGCTGGATTTGCAGATAATACTTTCCGTAATATTCTTGAACTTCGTCAAAGCGATGTTAAAGACAATGTTTGGTTGATTAACGAGTTACCCATGGAAACCTATTTAGCCGGACT
>JBDRNK010000021.1:0-2529 GCA_043811105.1 Candidatus Uhrbacteria bacterium | reverse complement strand
CAGCGACCAAACAATCTTTGTTTGATGCTGTGGCTGTAGTTCGTGTCGGAGGTTCAATCTCTGATATTGGTCAGGCTGTAGAGAAAACAATTAAACCACATGGCTATGGAATCGTTCGTCAGCTTGTTGGCCACGGTGTTGGGCATGGGGTTCATGAAGAACCAGGAATTCCGAATTATTACGATCAGGCTTTTGATAAAAAGAAAATTATCTCTGGAGAATGTTTGGCTATTGAGCCAATGATTACAGCAGGGGATTGGCAGATTCAGACCAAAGACGATACTTGGACAGCAGCTACTGTTGATCAATCTTTGGCTGCACACTTTGAAGTGACGATTGTGGTTTTAGAGTCAGGTCCGGAAATTTTAACTCCGCTTCCAGTATGAGATATTTAGGCATTGATTACGGTGACAAAAAAATTGGACTGGCACTTGGTGATTCAGAAACCAGGGTTGCTGTGCCACTGGAGGTGATTCAGAATACGGACGTTGTCTACCAAACGATTGCTGATCTAATTAAAAGTGAAGCCATAGATCAAGTTGTTGTTGGCGTCCCTTTATCAACCACTGAGGGCCCAGGGTCGCCGCAGCTAGAAAAGACACGACAGTTTATCAAAGAACTGCGACATTTTGTGTCGATTTCGATTGACGAAGAAGACGAGCGCTACACCACAGCTGAAAGTATTCGCTTGCAGCGCGAGGAAAGTGCGGGGGCTGAAGAAGATGCACTAGCCGCCATGTTGATTTTGCAAGCGTATTTAGATCAGAAACGTAGCGGAAGGCTTTAGCCTTCCATGTCAGCAAAATGGAACCCTTCCCGCCAGCTTCGACGTGGCGGGATCCCGCCAAAGGCGGGAAAAGGGTTCCGCTACATTATGTCCACTCTATTTCGCACAAACGGTATAGTTCTAACCCGACGCGATCATCGAGAGTACGATCGCGTTTATTCTGTTTTGACTGAAGAGAAAGGGAAAATGTATCTGCAAGCTCGAGGATCCAGAAAAATGGCCGCTAAGCTAGGGCCGCATTTAGAATCATTTGCTGTCCTGGATCTCTTAGTTGTCCGCGGTCGCGTGGTTGATACTATTGCTGGTGTTGAACGATTAAAAGCTTTTCATCCAATTTCTTCTGATCTAAATCGTTTGCTCTTAGCTCGACAGCTTTTACATTTAGTTGATCTGGGAACACGTCAAGAAGAGCAGGATCCGATTATGTATTCTGAAGTAGTTAAGTGGCTTGAATTTATAGAAACTATTCCGGAAATCAGTTCTGAACGATCTGGTTTTTTGTTGGCATCCTTTGCCTTAAAGCTACTTAGCATTTCTGGTTATCGTCCAGAATTGATACACTGTTTATCATGCAAACGCCAGATTGAACCAAACGCCTACCGCTGGCATGGTTTAAAGGGCGGGGTGGTTTGTTCAGGTTGTGTGATTATTGATCAAGAACGCTGGTTTGCAGCGCGTCAGATATCAGATGATGCTTTGAAGTTGATCCGCTTTGCTTTACAAGAGGCCCCAAGTGAATTTTTAAAACCAACCATTCCAGGCAAGGTTTTGTTGGAGTTTCATGATCTAGTTGAATCACTTCTGGTTTGTCATTTTCCAACTATCCCAACCACACCATTAAGAGTTGCCAGTTTGGTTGTTTAGTCTTGACACCAAGTCCGACAAGCCCCAATGCTTGGCATTGGGGAAGGATAGGACACCGGCAAGCTTGAGAAATAGGCGCATATCTGGCAAGGTAGTCATGTATGACAGCAATAAGACACACATCGCACGCCAGATATGAACTATGGTATCACTATGCCTGGGGCACTAAATACAGAAAAAAGGTCTGGACAGATCAAAATAAAATAGAACAAGTTAAGCGTCTATTTCGAAAGATTGCCGAAGAATATGATATGGAAGTCGGTAACATCGAATTGAAATCAGATCATATTCACTTCACCTTGACCGCGCCTCCGAGGATTGCTCCAGCGCGAGCCGCCCAGATTTTAAAGAGTGTAAGTACCAAAGCACTATTTAGTTACTATCCCGAGCTTAAACGTCTGTACTGGGGCGGCGAGCTATGGGTTCAAGGATACTTTGTTAGATCTGTAGGACCAGGACTGACTAAAGAACAAATAGATAAGTATATTCTGGAGCAATCTGAGGAAATATAAACAATAATGTCAGGCTCCGATGCTTGGCATCGGAGATCTCCTTGCGGCTTGACACGGTTTTAGGATCGTGCTATATTATCCCCTCGTACGTTAAAGGAAACTGGTTTGGGGTGGTTGGGTGCTAGTCAAGTTCCTGGTTTGGCCAGGGATACGCTGTGTCGTAAGATTTAGTGCGTAACAACCGTCCATGAATTGTAAGGGCGTCGGCGCGTTAGGGTTTAGGGTTGAGGTCAGCCTCATCGCCTACGACACCTAGCCCAGCCGTGACAACTGCACAAGTCACCCCAAACCAGCCTTGATCATGATCTGATCGTTGAAACCGCTAAGGTGCTTGTTGGTTCGCCAGCTTGCACAGGACAGGTGGAG